>JAUNCV010000047.1:0-7714 GCA_030526445.1 Bacteroidales bacterium
GTATCTCCCTATATATTAAAGAAGATTACATACGCGAGCGCATGCTCAATACCATAACCGATACACTCAAGGTCCTTATGCCCGAAGGAATGCTGAGCGAAGGTATCGTCAAGTTTGGCATCAGGCTCTAAGTTCACAACAAGAAAGAATATACGATTGTCCCTGTCAAGAGTTCTGCTCATTGAAAGAGGCATTGAACCCTTCAAGAATGTTCTTTGAAATATTTATATCTTAGTTAATTACGTTTCGAAATCTGCGAGCAACGATTTCAACAGCCTTCTGGGTTGGAATGGAACCGTAGCCACAGGCATCATACTCGCTCTTTGCTCAATGTTAGTGACCTGGGGCAGGAAATGGATAATAAAATAATCGGATAATAATTATGAAGAAAGTACTTTCAGGTATGGCAGCAGCTCTTATGCTGACCGCCTGCAACGAGAATAAGCCCCAAGTGGCTTTAACGGTCGATACGGATAGCGTAGCAACCGAAGTAATGATGAGCCGCCGAAGCATTCGTGCATACAAGGATTCGGCGGTAAGTCGCCAGACGCTTGACGAGATCCTCAAGTGCGGCATTAACGCACCAAGCGGACAGAACAAGCAGTCGTATGAGATTCGCGTCATCGACTCCCCTGCCCTTATCGACTCCATCACGGCAGCCGTAGTGAAGGACAATCCGAAGATTGCCGAGCGCCCGGGCTTCAAGAACATCTTTGTCAATGCTCCCTGTGTAGTAGGCATTGCCTATGACCCAAGCTATGACTTTGCCCAGGTGGATTGCGGTCTGCTCGGCCAGAACATCATGCTTTCGGCTTGGGCCAAGGGTGTGGGTTCCTGCTGCCTGGGCAGTTCGGCAAGATGGATTCTTGGTTCGCCATCGGCCAGGCCTTACCTCGACCGCATGGAGTTCTCTGAGGGCTTCCAGCTTCTCTATTTCATTGCACTGGGTTATCCAGACGAGAGCCCAAAGGCAAAACCCAGACGTGACGACATGATTCGGTATATTGAGTAATTATGCTTGCACCAAAAATTGTATTCCTCAAAAGAGAAATACAGTCAAAAAACCAAACAATAGGCCAAAACTATGGCATTTATGCAAATTTATTTTCATATCTATGATTAAGTTTGTATATTTGCAACGGCTTAAAACAATAATAACCCCTAAAAAATCGTAAAATCATGGCAAGTAAGTACGCAGGAACACAGACAGAGAAGAACCTGGAGGCTGCCTTTGCAGGCGAATCACAGGCTCGCAACAAATATACCTATTTCGCATCTCGCGCTAAGAAGGACGGTTTTGAGCAGATTGCTGCCATCTTCCAGCAGACTGCTGACAATGAGAAGGAACATGCCAAGATGTGGTACAAGGAACTCCATGACGGCATTGGCACAACCGCCGAGAACCTCCTGGCTGCAGCCGAGGGTGAGAACTACGAGTGGACTGACATGTATGAGAATTTTGCGAAAACTGCCGAGGAGGAGGGTTTCAAGGACCTCGCAGCAAAATTCCGTCTTGTAGCTGCTATCGAGAAGCGTCATGAAGAGCGCTATCGTGCTCTCCTTAAGAATATTGAGACAGCTCAGGTATTTGAGAAGTCAGAGGTAAAGGTCTGGGAGTGCCGCAACTGTGGTCATATTGTAGTTGGCACAAAGGCTCCTGAGGTATGCCCAACATGCGCTCACCCACAGGCCTACTTCGAGGTTCATGTTGATAATTTCTAATCTTCTACGACATTACTTTATCGCAGGATGAGAAACAGACTCTCGTCCTGCATTTTCATTGATAATGAATCTGCAACCATAATATAATATAATACAAGATAATATGATTAAGATAGCAATTCCAACACGCGACAACCAGGTCGATGACCACTTCGGCCATTGCGACCATTACACCGTGTTCACCTTAGATGACCAAAAGCAGATTCTCTCTGAAGAGCGCCTCGATTCGCCCCAAGGCTGTGGATGCAAGTCGAACATTGCCTCTGTGATGCAAGAGATGGGCATCACCCTCATGCTGGCAGGCAATATGGGTATGGGCGCTTTTAATAAACTGGCTCAGCATGATATCAAAACCTTGCGCGGATGCAAGGGTGACATTCATGATGTCCTGAAGGCTTACCTTGATGGCGGGCTCATTGATTCTGCTGAATCATGCGATCATCACGATTGCGGAAATCATGACCACGACCATAGTCATGACACCTATACGCCGGTCTTCACGTTGCCAAGCAACAAGTAAATATTGAAACGAGATTGAATATCCAGAAGCTACAGCCGATGTTTTCAGATCATTTCGGCTGTCAGACTATTGTAAACAGATAATAAAAAAATATGAAATATTTGGTTGTATCCGACATTCATGGCTCACTGCCTCGACTTGAAAAAGTGCTTCACTTTTTCGAAGCCGAAAACTATGACATGCTCCTCATTTTGGGCGATATTCTCAACTATGGTCCGCGTAATGGTTTGCCCGAAGGCATCAATGCACCTGGCATAGTGGAACGCCTCAATGCTATGGCCCACAAGGTGGTTGCGGTTCGCGGTAATTGCGACTCTGAGGTGGACCAGATGTTGCTCGAATTTCCCTGTATGGCCGACTACGCAATGCTTGTTGTTGGCACGAAGCGCATCTTCCTCACCCATGGGCATAAGTACAACGAGCAGAAACGCACGCCTCAAGGCATCGATGTCATAATGTATGGTCACACGCACTTATGGCAGTTAGAGCAAATCTCTGACGGGCTTGTTGTGTGCAACACAGGCAGCATCACCTTTCCCAAGGGTGGCAATCTCCCCACATTCGCCACTATTGAGGAGGACCTCACGATAAACATACGCGACTTGGACGGAAATATACTGAAGAATTTCAGTATTTAGAGAATTGAACATGAACAAAATTGCTAATTGTATAGCTTCACATATTACACTCATCGTAGTGGTGGTGACTGCAATAAGCCTATTCGTACCAGACTCATTTGAGTGGGTCAGCACCGCTACTATCACCCCTTTGCTGGGCATTGTGATGTTTGGCATGGGACTGACGCTACGTCCTTCGGACTTCAAGCCCGTAGTTCAACATCCACGCGACATTCTGATAGGTGAATTGGCACAGTTCTTTATCATGCCACTCTTGGCATGGGGTCTGTGCAAGGTTCTTTCGCTCCCCACAGAACTAGCCTTAGGTGTGATACTCGTGGGTTGTTGCCCAGGCGGAACAGCCAGCAACGTGATGTGCTACCTTGCGGGTGGCGATATTGCCTTGAGTGTGGCCATGACCGGCGTTTCGACCCTCTTGGCACCCTTCCTCACCCCTGCCCTTGTCTTGCTACTTGCCGGACAAGAGGTAGAGGTCGATGCACCTGGTATGCTGATGAGCATCGTACAAGTAGTGATTCTGCCCATCATGTTGGGCTTTGTTGTAAGTCATTATCTACGCAGACTAACAGAGCGAATACTCCCCTTTCTTCCCTTGGTTTCCACTTTGGCCATCGCAATGATCATCGGTATTGTAGTTTCACATAATGCTACTAAAATACTGTCGTGCAGCTTTCTTGTAGCTTTAGTGGTTATCTTGCATAACACACTTGGACTTGCTCTCGGATACGGACTGTCGTCACTCCTTGGAATTGACCGAGCAAAGAGAATTGCTATTTCGATTGAAGTGGGCATGCAGAACTCTGGTCTTGCAACCTCGCTTGCTGCCACACATTTTGCGCTTTTCCCTATGGCAGCCGTACCTGGAGCCATGTTCTCGGTTTGGCACAATTTCTCGGGAAGCATTGCTGCACAGGTTTTTAAGAAAATCGCACCTTCAAAAAAAGATTAATACAATGAGAGATAACAAATTAAAAGAACATCTTTTCGCTTTACGCGACGAAAAATATGCAGCCTTTCAAGCCAAGTTAACCCCAGGAGTGCCCGCAGAGAGTTTCATCGGTGTGCGAGTTCCCTTGCTACGCAAATTTGCCAAAGAGTATGCCAAGGAGGCTGAGCACATGGATTTTCTGGCTCATTTACCCCATGAATATTATGACGAGAACATGCTCCATGGCCTGCTTATTTCGCAGATAAAGGACTATAAAGAGTGCATCCAGCAGACCGATGCCTTCCTTCCTCACGTAGATAACTGGGCGGTATGCGACATCATGTCGCCCAAGGTCTTTGCCAAGCACAAAGTAGAACTGATGGAGAAAATCAGGGCTTGGAGCCAATCGTCGCACACCTACACCTGTCGCTTTGGTTTAGAAATGCTTATGAGCCATTTTCTAGACAAAGACTTCAAGGCAGAGTATCTGCAAATTCCAGCATCGGTCAGGAGCGAAGAGTACTACGTGAGGATGATGGTAGCGTGGTTCTTCGCTACAGCCTTGGCCAAACAATGGGAAGCTACGATTCCCTACATCGAGCAGAAAAAACTGGAGCCTTGGACACACAACAAGACCATCCAGAAGGCTATAGAGAGCTACAGAATCACAGACGAGCAGAAAGCTTATCTGAGGACACTGAAAATCAAATAACAATCATGACAGAATGAATCCAATAGATATCGCACTACGCATTGCAACATCGGCCCATGCCGGACAGCTTGACCGAGACGGCTACCCCGTCATTCTCCATCCTCTAACTGTTGGTCTGATGGGGCATACTGACGAAGAGAAGATAGCAGGTTTTCTGCACGATGTAGTGGAAGATACCGCCTACACCTTCGAGGATTTGCTTCGCGAAGGCATTCCTTCAGGAATAGTAGGCGCACTTCGCCTATTGTCGCATAAAAAAGGAACCGATTATTATGAATATGTACAAGGCATCATTGACTCAGGCAATCCTATTGCGCTCCAGGTAAAATACAACGACTTGCAGCACAACTATGCCCGAGGCAAAGCCTACCCCGACTTGCAAAAGAAGCATGGCAAAGCGCTTGAGATGGTCAAAGCAGCCATTGAAGCATGTTCGAAGGTTGATTTATACTATGCCCCTTCGGATAGAAACATCGAAGTGGGCATTTTTGCCTGTGGATGTTTTTGGGGCACGCAACACCAGTTTCAGAAGCAGGAGGGTGTGCTGAACACGCTGGCCGGCTACACGGGAGGCCAAGAAGCGTTTCCCACCTATGCCGACGTGCGAGACCACAAGACTCATCATGTCGAGGCGGTTATCGTAGAGTTCGATCCTTTGAAGGTATCGTATGAAAGCCTCTGCAAACTCTTCTTCGAAATACATGACCCTGCACAAACCGACGGCGTTGGTCCAGATCTGGGTCCGCAATATCGAAGCTGCATCTTTTATCGCAATGAGGCTCAGAGACAAACGGCAGAACGCGTGATGCAGATTCTCCGCGACAAAGGTGACGAAGTGAATACACTACTGTTGCCAGAAGAACCATTCTATATTGGTGAAGAATATCACCAGCGTTACTACGAAAAGACAGGAGGAGAACCTTATTGCCACGTAAGAACCAAGAAATTCTAACCATTTAGCAGAAGTTGGAATTGCGCTTATTTGCGTCCAACAACAACTTTGACAAAATTAATTATCAATGGATGTATTCGAAATGAAATTCTCGAAAGTGTTCCCTCTCCTATTGGCCAAGGCAGAAAGGAAAGGACGAACTGCCGACGAAGTCTATACCGTAACCGAATGGCTCACGGGCTACTCGCGCCAAACCCTTGAGGCAATGCTTCAAGGTGAATGCACTTATGGTTGGTTCTTGGACAATGCTCCACGGATGAATCCTGCACGCATGGAAATCAAAGGTCGCATCTGCGGAATAAAAATTGAAGAGATTGAAGATCCTCGTATGCGAGACCTCCGCATCCTTGACAAACTTGTAGATGACCTGGCTAAAGGCAAGGCTATTGAAAAGATTATACATTAAAATAGCATCGCCTAGAACCGATAAATGAAAAGGGCAAAATAGAGACTCTGAAAATTGGATATTTAAAAAGTTTTAGACCCTAATTTGTGCGAATGTCCGTTTTATACAACAGAAAGCTCTCAAAAAACATTATCTTTGCACTTAATAACGATACAAAAACATTGAATCATGAAAATAAAAAAAATCATCTACTGCTTGGTTTGGGGCTTGACTGGAGTTTTATACAGTTCGTGCAGCGGTCCAGATTACTACGTTTCAAAGGCTATTGACCTAATGGACGACCATGCTCTTTATGCAGAAGGACCTGATTGGGAAGCCGCCAAAAAAGAGGCTTTGGATACAGAACCTCAAACTTATGAAGAGGCTCAGGAAATCGTTAAGAAAGCGCTTAAAGTGGCTGGTGGCAAACATTCGTTCATCTACAAATCAGAAGACGTCAAGACCGACTTTACTTCCGAGTGGAAAATGCCCGAGGTAAACATCAATGAACAGAACGTGGCAATCATCAAACTGCCTCCGTTTAGCGGTAATGACAAACAAGGCCAAAAATACGCCCATACGGTAATAGATGCTATACCGGAGAACATTGCTGGTGCAATCATAGATCTGCGTGGCAACACTGGCGGCAACATGTACCCAATGATTGCGGCCGTGCATCAGTTCATTGACGATAGCGAGCACATACTGCGATTCAAGAGCCGCAAGCGTTCGGACAAAATCAACCTCGACTATGTGCTGCGTGTAGTAGGTATCGAGAGACAGAAGCAGCTCTCCTGCTCCGTGGCTTTAATTACCGACAGCCTCACGGCCAGTTCGGGAGAAGCAACACTAATCTGCTTCAGAGGTCTTGACAAAGTACGCAGTTTTGGCAGTCCAACAGCAGGCTATGCTTCGGCCAATGCTCCTTACGACATGCCCGATGGCTCGAAACTTGTCATTACAACCAGCTGCGACGTAGCTCGTACCGGCGAAGTGTTCTGCGATGAACCCATCGCACCCGATAGCCTCACAAAAGAGCCTATGGAGGCTGCCGTAAAATGGATTTCCGAATACTTAAAGAATGAATAGCATGCACCCACATTGGTGATTATCCTAATGGAAATCTGATAGAAATTGGATCTTTTAACACAAAAAATCATTACTATGACATCTTTTCAAACTGTTATCGACGACATTCTTGTTACCATCGAAAAAGAGGAACCTATTCTTCGTGCCCTCTCTGAAGAGATAATCACAACACGACTAAATCAGCAGAACCGAAGCATCAAGATGCTCATTGGTCACCTTGTGGATTCGGCCAGTAACAACCACCAACGCATGGTTCGACTGCAATATGCCCCTCGTTGCGGACATTCAATGCCCAACACAGAGATGGGTATGCTTGTCTTCCCCGACTACACACAAGACAACGACCTCTGGATTGCCCTTCAAGACTATCAGCATGCTGACTGGCAACAACTCCTCTCGCTCTGGAAATTCTACAACCTGCACATGGTTCACGTAATCCGTTCTGTTGATAAATCAAAACTCAACAACTACTGGATTGACTATGAAGGATGCAAAGTAACATTGCACGATATGATTATGGGATACACCAGCCACCTTCACCTTCATCTTGGACAGATACATGAGTTGATGGGCGAATAACAGCATACTCTTTTCGTCCATTCTTTTATAAAAAAAGCAGACCTAAAGAGCAATACGGAAAAAAGAGCAGAAAACGAAACATTAGATAAATGTCCGTTTTTTACAACCAGGACCCACTAAAATACCCTATCTTTGCGCCCGATTTTATTACATAATCTAAATTAAGCAAATGAGAAAAGTATAAGTTGC
>JAUNCV010000047.1:7753-12541 GCA_030526445.1 Bacteroidales bacterium
AGTAAGTGCTACGGCCTTCGGACAAGCATCGCAGACCATTCGCGGCAGGATTACCGATGTGGCCTCGGGCGAAAAGATGATTGGAGTAACTGTTGTGGTAGATGGTACGAACATGGGCTCAATCAGTGATGAAGATGGTCAGTTCGTAATCACAGGTGTGCCTGTAGGCCGCCATACCATCAAGGCAAGTTTTGTAGGTTATGAACCCATTGTCCTAAAGGAGCAGATGCTTTCTTCGGGCAAGGAAATGGTACTGAGTCTGCGGATGCGAGAATGTGTTAACGAACTGGATGAGATTGTAATCAAACCACGCGTCAACAAACAGCAACCGCTCAATGAAATGGCTCTTACAGGTGCTCGCATGTTCAGCGTTGAAGAAGCAACACGTTATGCTGGTGGTATGGCCGATCCGGCGCGTACTGCCTCGATGTTTGCAGGTGTAGCAGCCAGCGGCGCCACCAATGGCATCAGCATCCATGGCAATTCACCCCAGATGCTGCAATGGCGCATTGAGGGAATAGAGGTCAACAACCCCAATCATTTTTCGGAAATAACCGAGGCAGGTGGCGGTATCTTCACATCGCTCAATGGCTCACTCCTTGCCAATAGCGACTTCCTAACCGGAGCCATGCCTGCAGAATATGGCAACGCACTTTCGGGCGCCTTCGATATGAAGATGCACAGCGGCAACAACAGCAAGTACGAACACGCCTTCCAACTCGGCACTTTAGGTTTCGACCTCGCATCTGAGGGTCCTTTGGGCAAAAAAGGTGTGACCAAGGCTTCATACATCATTAACTATCGATACAGTTTCCTGAAGGTGGCAACCGAATTGCATGCCATCAATATGGAAAATGAGAATCTCGACTATCAAGATCTCAGTTTCAAACTGAATTTTCCGACACAGAATGCGGGCACATTCTCAGTTTGGTTCACAGGTCTTTATGACAATTATAAAAACAAAATTCCCGATGCCTCGGAGTGGGAAACCCTGTGGGATATGAACAGCAGCTGGTCAAAGCAATCGAGTTTTGCCGGAGGCCTCACCCACTCTGTTCAACTGAAGAAAGGTGGCACTTTGCGTTCGAGCATTGCTATGACAGACGCTTATCGCAAACTTGGCGTGGATGACTATGATACCCAAATGGTAGAAACTCCCAACATGAAAGGCAAAAACAACCAATGGAACCTTGTTGGCGACATTCTGTATCAGCAGAAGTTCACCTCGCGCTACACCATGCTCAATGGCGTTAACTTCCAGCATTTAGGTTTCGACCTCAATCTGGATCTCTGCCCAGCTGTAGCACAACCACTTGAACGTGTGTACAAGGGCGATGGGAACACCAATCTGACCCGTTTCTTCACTAGCCACAAACTCACTCTTACCGACCGACTAAGCACAGTGGCAGGTCTCAACTTAATGTGGTTTGGACTAAACAATCAGTGGCTCGCAGAACCTCGTGTAAGCGTGGCCTATAAAACCTCTGCTTCAAACTCGGTTTCCTTGGCTTACGCGCTCAATAGTCGCAGAGAGAATACCGACGTATATTTCGTTGAGAAACCCATTATGGGCGGAGGTATGGCTTCGAACAAAGAACTTGGTCTGACACGTTCGCACCACATCTCTTTCAACTTCAGCCAACGACTTGGCGATGATGCGCAGCTCAAGATCGAGCCCTACTATCAGTATGTATTTGACGTACCTGTAGAACTGGGCACCACCTTCTCGATGATTAACAACCGCGCGTTCTATGTCAACCGTCTGCTGGTTAACGAAGGCGCTGGTCGCAACTATGGTATCGACCTCACACTCGAACACTACCTAAAGAATGGTTTTTACGGTATGTTGACTGCCACCGTATTCAAATCGGAATATCGTGACGCACAAGGTCTTTGGCACAATACACGCTATGATCGTCGTTATATCACCAATCTCCTAGGCGGCAAGGAATGGGTGGTAGGACGCAACCACAGCAACATCTTTGGCCTGAATGCCCGTATCACTTTGCAAGGTGGTGACCGATACACACCCATCCCCGAAGGAATGACCATCGAGGAGATAATGGAGCGTTATGACAAAACGGTTCCTGAGGATACCGACCATCCGTTCACAGAGCAACAGAAGATGAACGTGGGTTTTGCCTTCTCGGCCAAATACACCATCAATCGCAAGAACATGGCCCACCACTTCATTCTCGAATATTTGAAGATGGAATCCTTCCAGGGCCAAACTATCGACCTCAAGACCAAAAAGGTGGTCGATAAATTCACTTCGCTTACGTTTCCAAACATTGCATACAGAGTGGAATTTTAACTGCATTCCATCCCGAGCAATATGTCATTTGTCCCTAAGGGTTGATTAACTTGCAAGGAAGCATTATCTTTGCAGCGAGAACCAAACAAATATCATTGTATGCGACAACGACTTTACTATCTCGACAACCTCAAGGTGATGCTGACCTTGCTGGTCATTTTCCATCACGCTGGCCAAGCCTATGGACAAGGCGGTGGCTGGGCCTACACCCCATCCAATCCCGATGATTTCATGCCCTACATCTGGCATTTCTTCTCTACAAATGCCGCCTTCTTCATGGGGCTGTATTTCTTCATTTCGGGCTACTTCGTTCCAGCCAGTTTCGACCACCAAGGGTTCAAAACCTTCGTCTCGAAGAAGTTGCTCCGCCTCGGATTGCCTTTTGTCTTGATGGGAGGCTTGCTTTCGGCCGCTGTGGGCAAGTTCGAACTGGCACACATGTGGTTTGTCGAAAACCTGCTCTTCTTCTGCCTGCTCTATGCCTTGTATCGTTGCTTATTTAAGCCCATCAGCAAACCTTGCACCTCACGCCCCACTTTACTCGGGCTCACTATTGTAGCTCTCATAATGGGTGTAGGCAGCCACTTCACACGCCAACACTGCCCGCAAGACTACTGGACCGGGCTATGGATCCTGGTGTTTGAACCGGCTCATTATCTGCAGTACGTCATGATGTTTGTGCTCGGACTTTTGGCCTATCGCTTCGAATGGCTTTCGCGCATGAGCCGCGCCACAGGCCTCACATCACTCATACTTGGCACCTTGCTGGCCGTGGGCAACTACCTGCGCCTGGATGGTGTATGGAGTCAGTTTGTATGGCAATGGTTCGGCATTTACGAATCGCTGATGTGCATCTTCATCAGCTTCGGTCTGCTTTGGCTCTATCGCGAATATGCCAACGGCCAATCCGTGCTGCTCCGTTGGTGTGCTGAACAGAGTTACGGAGCCTATATCTTCCACCTACCTTTGATGCTCATTGTGCAGAATATACTCGACGAAGTTTGGGTTGGAGCTTTCGGAAAATTTATGCTCGTGGGCATTGTCACAACCTTACTTGCTTTCCTACAGACTTGGCTCCTGAGGCTGGTGCCAGGCGTGAAGAAGGTTCTATGAATCAATTGTAAACCCTAAACACATTCAAAAGAATATGAAACACGAAATCATTGAACTCAACAACGTGCAGATTATTGGCATGGCTCGTCAAATAGCCATGAACAAAGGTCCCGAAGAGTGTCCGAAATTCTGGGGCGAATATGTGGAGAAGATTGTAAAACCTGTCTTCGTCGAAAAAAAGACCCCCACACCATTTCAGCAGGCTGCCATCGACAATAGTGTGGGTGAGTTTGGACTCTGCACATGTAGTCATCCAGAACACAACTGTATGAAATGCGGCACACCAGCGTGTCTTGTCCAGTCATTCACCTATGTCATCGGAGGTGCTTATCGAGGCGGTAATGTGCCTGAAGGAATGCAGCTCTTCACAATTCCTAGCGGCAAGTGGCTCAAGGTTCACTTTGTGGGCGGCATGGCGAAGTTTCAGGAACAGTATAGGCTTTTCTATCAATGGCTCAAAGAACATCCCGAGTACGAATGTTGCACGAATGGCTGCTGCATGGAGTGGTATGCTGGTACCGACATTCAATCGCCCGACTACCAATGCGGAGTTATGATTCCAATACTTTAAAACTACATTTTATGGAAAAGAAAGATATGAAATTCTGTCAAAGTTGCGGAATGCCGCTGACAGAAGAGATTCTCGGCACAAACGCCGATGGCAGCAAAAGTGAGGACTACTGTATATATTGCTATAAGGACGGAGCCTTCACTGGCGACTTTACCATGGAGCAAATGGCTGAATACTGCTCAATGTTTGTAGAGGAGTATAACAAGAACACCGGACAGAACCTCTCAGCTTGTGAGTATAAGGAGGTTCTGCTCAAGTTCTTCCCCACTCTCAAGCGCTGGAACCTTCCAAAGGATCAGATTCCTCATGCCGACCATCCGATGAAGAAGGTCTTTATCAGCGAGGTAAATGCTCTCGGTATCCCCGATTTGCAGGTAGATAACCTCTTTGTGCTCCAGGGCTCATTCATCAATCAGCCCTACGACATCAATGGCAACGAAGTAAAGCTACTCGATGATAATGCCTCTTACTGGGGCACACAAATACAGAAAACAGATGGTCGCTGTTACGGCATCGCCTGCGACGAGAAATATATCCTCGTGAGCGAATATGGGCCTGACGGATCGGACGCAAAAATTATTTTACTGAAGAAAAGACAATAAGGTACTGCTTTCTAACAATCAAGCAACTTTTGCATGTAAACACTGCCTGTCTCAAATTAGTGAGGCAGGCAGTGTTGCGTTATGGACTATAACCCAATGATTGTTCACTAATCTGATTTATAGCTAATATCTACGATATTTCGTAAAACAAAATAATATCTATACTAACATAGACCCAAACATTTGAC
>JAUNCV010000048.1 GCA_030526445.1 Bacteroidales bacterium
ATGATCGAGCAAATTGGTATGATCCCAGTTCAAGAGATCGAGCCCAGTCAGGGTGAGGGCAAAAGGAAGATGTTCGAGTTCCTTTGTATAACCTACAAGAAGACGTGTCGGCATATGAATATGACGCTCGCCCAATGACTTGAGTTGTCCGCCAAGATTCGTTACAGACAAAGACCAGCTTCGGCCCGTCTCATTATTATAAAAATTAAGACCCGCATCGACACCGAGGGCAAAAGCCGACTCACTCTCATACTTCGACCCAATAGCTCGAACTGAACCGCCAATACGCCAATGCTCTGTCAACGGATGCCCCACAGAAAGCGTGAATGCAACATCGTGCGCAGAGAAACTGCCTGTAGAAACACCCCACTCATCATAACCTTCAAACTCGCCATACGAGACATATCGCACACCTGCCTGCCATGCTCCCTCTGAAAGGAATCGATGCGTATAAGAAACATTCGCAAGATGTATATCAGAAAGCCAGTTAAGATAAGAGAGCGAGACTTGCCTATGCATATCACTGCCCAAAAGAGAAGGGTTGTGCTGTGTCAGCGAAGACTCTGACTCAGATATGCTGATAACCGAACCTCCCATTGCCGACAGTCGGGCTGATACAGGAATATCGAGAAACCCGTAACCGCCTACCTCTTGCGCCAAAGTTCCTAAGGGAAGAAGGAGCGCAGATACTATCGAGAGAATTCTTCTGGTCATACAATACTCTTCTTCAAAACACTTTTGTGCCGAAAAAGTATCGCAAAAATACCCGAAATTGTAAGAAAAAACAATAAAATGGAAAAAAAAGTGAAAAAATAAGGTGTTTTTTGCACTACTTTGAAAAATAAACTCTATTTTTGCCGTACATTTTATACCAATTTTTAACAAATAGTTTCACATGGAAATTAAGAAAGACCCCAAAGTGAACCTTGAGACCAGAAAGACAACCTACCTGTTGTCAGGTCTTGTAGGTGCTCTTGCTCTTCTCTTCGTGGGTTTGGAATGGGCCTCTACCGAGCGCCGCGTTTCAAACTTCGCTGACCGTTCAGGTGAGATCATCGAAGAAGAGGAGATTCAGGTAACTGTACAGCAGAATACCCCTCCACCACCACCTCCTCCACCAGCTCCTGAGGTGTTCGAAAACATCCAGACTGTAGAGGATGACGTAGAAATCGAAGAGGTTGAAATGCAGAGCCTCGAGGATGCCGACGACGTTGTCGTTGAAATCCAGGACGTTTCTACCGCTGGTCCTACCGAAGAGGAGGATGCTGAAGCAAACATGATCTTTACCGTTGTAGAGCAGAACCCTGAGTTCCCTGGCGGTGAGGCTGCTTTGATGCAGTTTATCAAGAAGAACCTGAAGTACCCAGCTTTCGCAGCTGAAAATGGTATTCAGGGCCGTGTAACCCTTTCCTTCACCGTTGAGAAGGATGGTTCAATCGCTAACATCGAGGTAATGCGCTCTCCAGCAGAAGAGCTCTCTAAGGAGGCTATTCGCGTGGTTAGCTCAATGCCTAAGTGGAAGCCAGGTAAGCAGCGTGGTAAACCAGTACGTGTTAAGTACGTACTTCCTGTTACCTTCCGTCTGCAGTAATCCTGCTTACAAGGAACTTTATATAGCCCTGCCCATTGGGCGGGGCTTTTCTTTTTCAAAAGCACAAAGAAACAATCATCAACAGCCCACCTAACCTTATATTTTAATATGTACACGCAAGAGGAACTTTCAGCCATGATTCAAAAAGGAATCGATACAATCGAATATCCCTCTCTGGCGCCAAAACTCTACGACCCCGTTATCTACACTCTCGAAACAGGCGGAAAACGTCTGAGACCTATGCTTGTACTCATGGCTGCCAACCTCTATACCGAAGAGTTGGAGCAGGCCATCGACCCAGCCCTCGGCCTCGAGATGTATCATAACTTCACGTTGCTTCACGACGATGTCATGGACAAAGCTCCCGACCGCAGAGGACGAGCTACCGTACATGTTAAGTGGAACGACAGTGTTGCTATTCTTTCTGGCGATGCCATGCAAGCTCTCGCCTATCAACTCATCGGCAAAACCCCAGACCATGCCTTCAGACCTGTAATGGATCTCTTTACCACCACAAACATTGAGATTGGCGAAGGTCAGCAGCTGGATATGGAGTTCGAGACACGCAACGATGTGACCATTCCAGAATATATTGAAATGATCAGACTCAAAACAAGCGTGCTGGTGGGTTGCGCTCTGAAGATGGGTGCACTCATAGCTGGTGCTCCTGCCGAAGAGGCGCAGGTGCTCTATGATTTCGGCACCAACATCGGCCTCGCATTCCAGCTTCAGGACGACTGGTTAGACTGCTGGGGCGACCCAAAGACCTTCGGCAAAAGAATTGGTGGAGACATTCTTTGCAACAAGAAGACTTTCCTCCGAATTACTGCCGAGAAAAATGCTCCCATGCCTCAGACCGACGGCATGAGCGAAGAGGAAAAAATTGAAACCGTCAAAGCCTACTACATACAGAGCGGAGCCGAAAAAGCCTGCAAAGAGGCCATCGCCCACTATCATCAGTTAGGCATGGAGGCGCTGAAGAAGCTTCCTTTCGACGACGAGAAGCTAATCCACCTGAAGGCTTTTGCAGCCAAACTTGAGAACAGAAAAATCTGAGAATTATGCCCTACAGACGTCTACCCAACACAGACCTCTCGCGCATCAGCAGCCTCGAAGCAGCCACCAAAATGGAGGGTTTTCGCGAACATGGCGACCTTGTGCTCAGTTACCGCACAACACAAGATGCGTTGCAATTCTTGATTAAGTTCAAAAAAGCGCACAGCAAATACATAAACTGTCACGAACTACACCTGAAATCGAGCAAAACATACCGAGGCGAAGTGAACACGGCTCGTATGTATGTTTCGCACTTCGTGCAAGTACTCTATTTTGCCGTGCAAAGAGGCGAACTCAAGAAAGAGATCCTTCCAGACTATGGCATCGACCCAGACAACTTCATCATGCCTGACCTGAGCCTGGAACCCGCCATTGTTGAGTGGGGAGAAAGAATCATCAAGGCCGAAGAGGATAGAACTCGCAAGGGTGGCATTCCGATATACAACCCAACGATTGCCAAGGTCAAAGTGCACTGGACCATCTTCAAGGATCACTACATCGAGCATGACCAGCTTCGACAGAATTCAGCCAAAGCCCTCGACGAAGTGACACAAATGAGACCACAGGCCGATGACATTATTCTCGACATCTGGAACCAGGTTGAGGCTTTCTACAACGGCCTTCCTCAAGAGACCAAAATAGAGAAATGTAAAAAGTTCGGATTGATCTACTATTATCGTTCAATCGAGAAGAAAAGAAAACTCGCTGCCGAACAACAAAATTTCATTGACTTCTGATGACTATCATCGATACCCATTGTCACCTCATCGACGAAGCCTTCGTGGCCGACACCGCTGAGGTGATTAATAATGCTTTTGAGAACAATGTTAACGGGATTGTACTTGCATGCTGTTCGGCCGAAGAATTCAAAGCCATAACAGCACTCTGCCAACAATACCCCAACAACCTCTTCCCTACCGTAGGCATTCATCCCGAAAACATGGAAGATGACATCGCCACACAATGGAGCAATCTGAAGACATTGGCCGAAGAGCATTTGCAACAAAACAAACCACTTGTTGCCGTAGGCGAAATAGGCATTGACCTGCATTGGGACAAAACCCGACTTGACGACCAAAAGCGACTGCTGCAATGGCAATGCGATTGGGCAGTAGAACACCAGTTGCCCGTGCTGCTCCACATCAGAGATGCCATGGACGAATGGCTTGAATGGATGGACAACTATCAGCACAAAAACCTCCTTCGTGGCGTGCTGCACTGCTACAGCGGCAATATCGAACAAGCAAAAAAAGCGCTTGAATTAGGAGATTGGTACTTCGGCATCGGCGGCACATTGACATACAAAAAAAGCCTCGTGCCCGAAGTAGCCAAAGCAATCGGGTTAGACAGAATTGTACTCGAAACCGATGCTCCCTATCTTGCACCCGTGCCCTACAGAGGCAAAAGAAACGAGCCAGCATACACTTCAACCACGGCAAAAGCCTTGGCAACGCTTCTCGAAATACCGCTCGAAGAAGTGGCTCAGAAAACAACAGCAAACGCTCAAAAACTGCTCGGTTTAGACTGAAAAAAGTAAAAAGTAACGCATTTATCGAAAAAATATAGCGTATTTGCGCGAAAAAAATAAAAATAATGCCCAACTTTAAACTTTTTTTAGTTACTTTGCAGTCGTTAACAAATTCTATAACCCTAATTATTTAACATTTTAAACTACAAAATCAATGAAAAAGCTTTTCGTGACTTTGTCAGCCATTGCAATGATGGCTCCAGTTTTCGCTCAGGAGGCAGAAGCTGAGGTGAGCAAGAGTTTCCACCAGGTCCTTAAGGACTACTTCATCGATGGTGGCCCTGGCTTTATGTCGCTCGTTGCTATCGCACTCGTTCTCGGTGTTGCTTTCGTTGTTGAGCGTATCATCTACTTGAACCTCTCTGAGATCAATGCTAAGAAGCTCGTTGCTAAGGTTGAGGATGCTCTCGAGGCAAACAACGTTGACGAGGCTATCGAAATCGCAAAGAAGACCCGTGGTCCTATCGCTGCTATCTACACCCAGGCACTCCTCCGTTTGAAGGATGGTCAGAGCCTCGAGGATATCGATAAGGCAGTTACCTCTTACGGTGCACTTCAGAGCGGCTACCTTGAGAAGAACCTCTCTTGGATCACCCTCTTCATCGCTGCTGCTCCTTCACTCGGCTTCCTTGGTACTGCAGTAGGTATGGTACAGGCATTCGATGACATCGTTAAGGCTGGTGATATCTCTCCAACAGTCGTTGCATCAGGTATGAAGGTTGCTCTTATCACCACTATCGGTGGTATTATCGTAGCTCTCGTACTCCAGATTTTCTACAACTACCTCCTTTCTAAGGTTGAGGCTATCGTTAGCGATATGGAGGACGCTTCTATCTCTTTGATGGACGCTGTTATCAAGTACTCTGTAAAGAAGTAATTTTTTCCAACAATACATTAAGAATTAGTCATGAATCCTAATACACTTAGCAAAGTGGCATTGTGGGTCCTGTTCATCGGCTCTTTGGTAAGCTTGGTACTTTTCAACACTATGGGTACCACTGCTGTTGAGACCGCTTCAGGTACACAGGCCGTCGTTCAGGTGCCAAACTTCCTGGATGGCTTTATCTTCTGGGCTGACGCCGTTGTGATTCTTGCTCTTGCATTGTTGGTAATCTTTGCAATCAAGACCGTGGCTTCAGATCCTAAGGGTGCAGTAGGTGGTATCATTGGTATCGCTCTCTTCGCTCTCCTTCTCGTTGTTTGCTTCTTCGCAAGCGGTGAGACTCAGGACTTCACCCGTATCGTAAACGGTGAAACCCAGGTTATCGAACTCTTCTGGATGAAGGCAATTGACATGTGGTGCTACAGCATCTTCGCCCTTATCGGCATTACCGTAGCCCTCATTGTATTATTCCCAATTCTCCGCGCTATCAAAGTTATTAAATAAGAAGTGACCTATGGCAAGAAAGAAAAGAAAAGCACCGAGCATCAACTCGTCTTCAAGTGCCGACTTGGCATTCACCCTGCTTATCTTCTTCCTCGTGGTAACTTCTATGGATACAGATGAGGGTTTGGTTCGTCTTCTCCCACGCTGGACAGAAGAGGACAATACCCAGGATATCAAAAAGCGTAACATGCTCCCTGTACTCATCAACAAGAACAACGAGTTGATGGTGGGTGGCGAAATCTGCCGTATCGAAGATCTCTGCCAGAAGGCTAAGAACTTCATCAAGGCTGAAGGCGACTTCGCTGCAGAACGCGGTCCTGAGTATATCACTGTAAACCCTGAAAAGAATCCAGAACTTGCACACTTCTTTGGAATGGAAGTTGCTACTCCAAAGAACCACATCATCTCTCTCCAGTCTGACTACGGTACAAAGTACGAGACCTACCTCAAGGTACAGAACGAACTTGTAGCCGCATACAACCAGCTGCGTGAGGATTTGGCACAGAGTAAGTTCCAGAAGCCATACAACGAAGAAGAGCTCAGCAAGGATCAGATGCAGGCCATTAAGGATTATTATCCAATGAACATCTCAGAGGCTAACGCCAAGTATTAATAACCAAAAAGGAAAAAAACAATGGGAAAATTTAATAAAGGCTCTAAAAAAGAGATGCCAGAGTTGAATACCAGTTCTCTTCCTGACTTGGTGTTCTCTATCCTCTTCTTCTTCATGTGTATTACTCACATGCGTGAAGATACCGCTAAGGTAATCGTTTCAACTCCTCAGGCTTCAGAGGTAGTAAAGCTCGAGAACAAGAGCCTTGTTACCACTGTACTCGTAGGTCGTCCAAAGGACAAGAAATTGGGTAACGTTCCACGTATCCAGTTCAATGATGACTTCCTTGACAAGGACAATATCGTTGCTAAGATGACTCAGCAGCGTCAGTCTATGAAGGAGGTTGATCAGCCTAAGATGCAGGTTTCAATGAAGATCGACAAGGATACCGAAATGGGTATCGTAACTGAACTCAAGACCGAGCTTCGTAAGGCTCAGTGTTTGAAGATCAGCTACTCTGCCAAGAAGGGTATGCGTCGTAAGTAATGAGGTGTAAAAACCCATAATATTGTACCACGATAGTAGTTTTTGCTATCGTGGTACTTTCATTTTAAAGACATTTACGCCTTATCTTTCAAACCATCACTTTTTTTTGAACTATATATTTGCAAATTTCGTGAAAAACACATATCTTTGCAGCATAATTAACCTAAAATATACGTTAACCATGTACAAAAGAATACTCCTTAAGTTGAGCGGCGAATCGCTCATGGGAAGCAAGCAATACGGTATTGATGAAGTTAGACTTGCTGAATATGCTCAGCAAATCAAGCAAGTAGCCGACCTCGGTGTCCAGATTGGCATCGTAATCGGTGGCGGCAATATCTTCCGTGGCCTCAGCGGTGCAGGCAAGGGTTTTGACCGCGTCAAAGGTGACCAGATGGGCATGCTTGCCACAACAATCAATGCATTAGCACTGAGCTCTGCCCTCAACAGCATCGGCCAGAAAGCTCGTGTGCTCACCGCCATCAACATGTTCCCTATCGGCGAGCAATACAGCAAATGGCGCGCTATCGAAGTAATGGAAGCCGGTGAAGTGGCAATCCTTGCAGGTGGCACAGGATGTCCTTATTTCACTACCGATACCGGTTCCGCTCTCCGTGGCATCGAAATCGAAGCTGACGTAATGTTGAAGGGTACTCGTGTCGATGGCATTTACACTGCCGACCCAGAAAAAGATCCTACTGCAACCAAGTTCGATAAGATTACCTACGACGAGATCTATAACAAGGGTCTTAAGGTAATGGATTTAACCGCTACAACACTTTGCAGAGACAACAAACTGCCAATTATTGTATTCAACATGGACGTTGTCGGCAACCTCTACAAGGTTATGACCGATGAGCCAATTGGCACTCTTGTTTACGAAGGTTAACAATTAAAAAAGAAAAAATATGGGTTACCGTTTGGGCATTTATACCGCAATGCTCCTCTCTGCCTCAACCACGCTCAGTGCAGAAGATTTCTTCCGCAGAGCCGCAGAAAAAGAGGCCGAAAAGGAGCAGGAAGAGCTTATGGAAGTTGACGGACAGGAATCAAAAGCCTTGTTCGAAATTGGCTGCATGGCCAACACAAGCGGCGATTTCTTGCCATATCAGCTCTATGCCAACAAACAGGGCCGCTTCGCTCCTATCGGAACCGAAACCTATAATCGCGCCTTCTATTCGCACAAGTTGAGCAAAGAAAAATGGAGTCTCGAAGCGGGTGGCGATCTCTACCTCTACCACACCAAGAAGGAGCCCTATTATGCACATGTTGTTCACCTGCAGCAACTCTATGTAAAGGGCAACTGGGGTAAATACACCGTGCAGCTGGGCAGCAAAGAAGAGGATGCTCAATTTGTTTCGAACCTCTCTTCGGGCAACATGGTTTGGTCGGGCAATGCTCGTCCCGCTCCAGGCTTGAGAATCGGTATGGACGATTTCGTCTCAACATTCATCACCGGCTATATCTTCGAAATGAAGCTGAACTTCTGGTGGGGAAAGCAGACCGATGGCAAGCTCAACACAAGTGTGTATGAACAATACGAGGCTAATTATGGACAGGAAGTTGACGACCCCAAGAACCCAGGACACAAAATCATAAGCATCACCAAAGACAAGCGCCAGCATGCAAAGGTCGAAAATGCTTGGGTGCACCGAAAGTCATTCTTCATCAGAACCACTTCCGACAAACCCGTTTTTGCAACCTTCGGTCTCGAACACGCTGTTATGTATGGCGGTACGGTGAATGATATGGACTGCTCAGAAGGTACCAACTGGGTACGCTCCATGCTGGGCGGTAGCGGTAAGAAAGAGGGTAACCAATTCAACCACGTGCTGGGTCAGGACTACCGAATCGACTTCAGAGGCAACCTGCTGGGTGTAGGTCTCTACAAGCAGCATTATGCCGATGATATGGAGGGCGGCCTCTTCAAGAACGGAGCCGACGGCCTTTGGGGCATGGAGATCACTCTGCCCAAAACCTCTTGGCTGAAGCACATCGTGATCGAATACCTGCATACTACCAACCAAGGTGGTGTTGTTTATGCCAACGATGAATATACCAAGCTCGATAAAAAGCAAATCTTCAGAACCGCTGGTAATTCAAACTTCTATCACGATCAGCACATGGGCGCCTGGACGCACTATGGCATGATTCTCGGCAACCCATTGCTCTCTTCTCCTCTTTACAATACTGACAGCTATCCAGATATGGCGTCAAACATGCTCCGCGCCTACCATCTCGCATTCGAAGGCAACATTGGTCAGAAGTGGAACTATGCCGTAAAGGCACAGCACACCGATTCGTGGGGCACTCCATTCGCTCCTTTCGGCGAAATCAGAGGCACCACCTCTGTGGCTGTCGAAGCTGCTTGCAAGGTGAACAATCACTGGAAGGTTGAGGGCGCTTTCGGCATGGACAAGGGTTCTCTCTATGGCGATAACACAGGTTTCCATCTTAATATTCAGTACACATTATGAAAAGAATGAAATATTTCCCTTTGGTTGCAGGCAGCCTTTTGGCCGTTACACTGCTTTCAAATTGTGAGGCTGAAGGAGCCAACGAAGCAGGAGATCTCTATGGCCGATGGAAACTGGAGTCGGTAAAGGCAACAGCGCCCGTAGCACACTCCGATACGCTTTATCTGGCATTCCAGGGCAAAGTATATCAGTATCAGCCCAACTGGGATTATGACTGGGGAACTTATCGCCACACCGCAGACTCTCTGATTCTCAACCCATTGCAGTATGAAAAATACTTCTTCAAAGAGATGGGAATCACACTCGGACATCCAAGAGAATCTGCCGCTTTCAAGATCGATGAACTCTCAAAGAAGCGCATGCAGATAAGCCGTCACGACACCATCTGGTATTTCAAGAAGTATATCGAATAAGAAACAAACAATAATAACAAAACAACAATATTTTTTATGATTGATGTAAAGCAAACCATTAAGGAAGCTGAAGCAAAGATGCAGGCTTCTGTAGATCATCTCGAGGACACTTTCGACCACATCCGTGCAGGCCGCGCAACCGTTAAGTTGCTCGATGGCATCAAGTGCGAATGCTATGGCTCAATGATGGAGGTAAGCCAGTGCGCTAACTGCTCTACCCCTGATGCTAAGAGCATCCTTATTCAGCCATGGGACAAGAGCATGCTCAAGGTTATCGAGAAGGCTATCATCGACTCTCCTCTCGGCATCATGCCTGAGAACAACGGCGAATACATCCGCATCGGCCTCCCTCCTATGACCGAGGATCGTCGTCGCGAACTCTCAAAGCGTGCTAAGGGCGAGACCGAAAGCGCTAAGGTTGCAATCCGTAACATTCGTCGTGACACCATCGAACTTCTCAAGAAGGAGGTAAAGAATGGCCTTCCTGAGGATCAGGAGAAGGATGCAGAGGCAACAATGCAGAAGAGCCACGACAAATATATCAAGATGATCGAAGGCCTCTACGCTGCAAAGGATGCAGAAATCATGGCCGTATAATTCTGTTCAATGACAGGACTTGTTATCAAAAATACAGGCTTCTGGTACATGGTTCTTCCCGATGGCCAGAAGCCAAACAATGACCTCCTGAAGCTGGACGCTACTCAGCAGCCAGCTACAGGAGGCCTTGTCCCTTGTAAAATAAAGGGCAACTTCCGTCTCAAGGGCATCAGAACCACAAACCCTGTGGCTGTGGGCGATCGTGTTACCTACGAAATGAACAAGGAGGGTTATGCTTTCATCACTCGCATCGAAGAGCGAAGAAACTACATCATCCGCAAGTCAATCAACCTCTCAAAGCAGGCGCACATCCTCGCCACAAACCTCGATAGCGCCATGTTGGTGGTTACCATCAGTCACCCACAGACAAGCACTTCTTTTATTGACCGTTTTCTCGCTACTGCCGAAGCTTATAATGTTCCAACCATATTGGTGATCAATAAGATGGACATTTATAACGACGAGGAGAAAGACTACGCCAACGATCTGGCCTATCTTTACAAAAGCATCGGCTACGAAGTGCTGCAGATTTCGGTCGAAACAGGCGAAGGCATCGAGCACCTAAAGCAACACCTTGACAACAAAGTAACGCTGATATCGGGCAATAGTGGTGTGGGCAAATCGAGCCTCATCAACACACTCATCCCCGGCATCAACGCACGCACTTCTGAGATCAGCGATGTGCACGACCAAGGCATGCACACCACAACATTCTCCGAAATGTATTCGCTCAACGACAACAGCTGGCTTGTCGATACTCCCGGCATCAAGGGCTTCGGCACCATTGAGTTCGAAAAAGAGAGCGTAGGCCACTATTTCAAGGAAATCTTCAAGATTTCGGCCGACTGCCGTTTCGGCAACTGCACCCACACCCACGAACCTGGCTGTGCTGTGCTCGAAGCTGTTAACGAACGCCGCATCGCGCTTTCGCGTTACGATAGTTATCTAAGCATTTTGCAAGACGAAACAGAAGGAAAATATAGAGAGTGAGAAATTGAGCACATTGCAAATGAAGAAAAAACTGCTCGGCATAGCGTCTCTCTGGTTAGCCATCATTCCGGTGATGGCTAATCCTCGTATTGTATATGAGGAGTTCTCTACAGGCGATGCTTTGCTCGATTCTCTCATCATTCACTTCAACAAAGAGACAAACAAACAGAAACAGGCCGGTATCGGAAATCTTCGTTTCAGCACCATTGTCATCGGCACCTCCGAATGCACACAAAACAGCCGAATCTCAAGGCTCATCAGAGACGTTCTTCCCTTCGATTATCACAAGAAAGAGCATCAGTTCGAGGCTCTGATTCAAGGCAGCTATCAGCATCCTTGCGATTTGCTCATGTCGCCAGTGGCTCTCTACGGCACGCATAAGCAGAAGACCCGAAAGGCAATCCGTGGCATCAAACAGGCATTCATGCCGCTCGAAGACATGATCTTGATCAATGACAAGGGCTCAAACAAGACCTATGTTGCACCTTTCTCTGACGATGGCCTGAAACAATACAACTTCTGGTTCAATGAAGATGAAATGAACGACTCTTCGCCCTGGGCTGTGATTCACTTCTCGCCCAAGCGAAAAAATCACACGCTCATCGAGGGCGATGCCTGGATTGACCGAAACAAGCTGATTATCTCGAAAATCAACTTCACCGGGTTGGTCGATTTCGGACAGATTGCCGACACCATTTATTACGACAAAGACAAAGGCGCACCCGTCATTGACAAGACTAACCTTCGCATTGACTACCAATACGGCAAGACCCGTGGCACCAATCAGTTCCAGTGCTACTATCACTTCGACCAATTCAAATCGCTCGAGCAGCTCAGGCAAGAACCGCCCAACTATGACTTGACCGACGTTTACAAAGAGCTGATTCCGCACTTTCGCGATACGCCCGAGGCAACCTACGAAGACGAGATATCGGCCATCAACCACATCACGAAAAACGATAGCACTGACGACCGCAGAAAACGCTTTATCGAGGCCATGGAGCTGCTGCCAAAAAGACTTGTGGGCCGAAGCACATTCAACGCCTTCGGTTCAGAGTTCCGCGTCAATGGTCCGCTCAATCCAGCCTCCATTGGTTACGATACGCACAATGGTCTCACCCTGCGCGAGCGTGTTCGTTTCATTCGCGAATGGGGCGAAGGAAAAGAGCTGCGCGTCAATCCCGAGCTGGGTTATTCCTTCGGCTACCATCAGGTGCGTTATCGCCTGGACGTTAATTGCCGATTGGTTCCTGCCAAGCGAGTTTCCTTCACCTTCTCGGCCCGAAACAAAGCCAGCGGCTTCTCTTCTAAGTTCAAGCAGGCAGTCGATAAATATCTCAAGGAACTCAAGG
>JAUNCV010000049.1:0-4787 GCA_030526445.1 Bacteroidales bacterium
ACCACAAACCGTTATGAAGCACAATGGAAAAACGGCTTCACACTCAATGCAGAGCACAACACCTCACTGGCACTGATGCTACATGGTTCTTGGCACGAAGCGAAAAACCTGTTTGGCATAACCCAGTATGATGTGACACAGAAAAACGGCTATGCGCAGTTGATGTTCGAGACCGACCTCACGGAAAACCACAACCTGAGCCTCGGCGCTTCGATGAACCACGACTACTACGACGAGCGAACATCACTCACACATTTGGGCTTGGGCAAAAGCTACGAAACCACTTCGGGCTTATATGCACAATACACCTACAAACTTGGCGATAAACTCACCATAATGCCTGGTGCGCGCTGGGATTACTCTACAGAGTATGGTAGTTTCTTCACCCCTCGCCTACACATCAAATACGCTCCGGCAGAATGGCTTTCACTTCGCACCTCGGCAGGCAAAGGCTATCGCTCGCCACACGCTTTGGCCGAAAATGTGTCGCTCTTGGCAAGTAGCAGAACAATTTCTGTGGATAAAAAACTAAAGCAGGAGGAAGCCTGGAACTATGGTGCATCGGCAAGCATAAACATCCCTGTAGGCGGCAAAAATCTCGAACTGAATGCCGAGTATTATTACACCGACTTCAGCAACCAAATGGTCATGAATTTCGATGGAGCTAAGGGAGCTAATAGCCTCTCATTCGAAAACCTCGATGGCAAAAGTTACAGCCACACCATGCAGATTGATGCCACCTATCCCTTCTTCGAAGGTTTTACAGCCACAGGTGCATTCCGAATCAACGACGTAAAGACAACCTACGATGGTAAGCTTCGACAGAAACCACTTACCTCACGTTATAAAGGTTTGCTCACCCTACAGTATAAGACCCCAATGGAAATGTGGCAGTTTGACGTTACTGGCCAACTTAATGGACCTGGCAAGAAATATGACAATACTTCCTACCATTCCTATTTCCAGCTCCAGGCACAAGTGACCCGAGAGTTTCGCCTCTTCAGTCTCTACCTTGGTGGCGAAAACCTGACCAACTACAAGATTAAGGATCCTATCATACATGCGCATCATCCGTGGCAAGCTGGATTCGACGCAACACAGATCTGGGGTCCAGTCACCGGCGCCATGGCTTACATGGGCATACGTTTTAAATTCGAAAAATTATAAAAACAATCATTATGAAAAAGTTTTTCTCTGCAACAATTGTTGCTATGATGGCAATCACCGCGACTGCCCAAACCAAGAGTGACACCCTCACTGTGTGCACCTCACCAGAGATGCATTGCGCAAATTGCGAAAAGAAAATCAAGCAGAACATCCGCTTTGTCAAGGGCACCAAAAAGATTGAGACTTCAGTGCCTAATCAAACTGTCACCATTGTTTATGACGGCACGAAAGGTAAATATGAAGACTATGCTGCTGCTTTCAAAAAAATTGGCTACGATATAAAGAAAGCAGAACCCAAGAAGGAGACCGAAAAGAAGAAGTAATACCAACCGAAATTTTCAAGCGTTATGAAACCCCATTACAAAAGAATGATATGCTATTGTCTGGGAGCCATGACCATAGCAGCGCCTTTGTGGGCTGATGAGTTAACAAAACCTGATGTTAACGAGGCGGACACTTTGACCCACAAACATCATCACAAGCATCACCACAAGCACCATCATCACAGCACGAAGTATCATCTGCGCACTGTCGATGAGATATGGGAGAGCCGTCCAATGCTGCCGAAAACCGAGGAAATCAGTACAGCCGAAGGTTTACACACCTATATGGAAGATGTGAACGAATACTACAAGGCTTTGGTGTATGCTTGGGAGAATCCGGGCATGTATGGTGAAGCACCGACCAACAAAATTCCAAGCATGGAAGATCCATTCTCTCCAAGCATTGAACAACTTGTGGTGGGCTTTACTCCAGGCGAAGCTTATGTTGCCAACAAGCTGGGAGCCGAGAAATCAAGAAGGATGCACAGCGCCAAGACGAGATTGATGCCCGAAAACAACCAGCCAACCTCGACGAAATGCTGAAACCTGAACAATGGAAAGACATGGACGATGCAGTTAAAGCTCATGAATGGCTCTCTATTGTGGGTCCAGCTTATGAGAACAAGCTGAACGAGGCTTGGCGTTACTTCAACTGGTTGCGCGACATTCGCGAAGCTGCAGGCGATGACCTGAGGGACGCTTCTTGTAGAATGGATTTCAAGGACGTGGAAAAATATTTCAAAACTCGCATGAAGGAAGCACTCGAATATCTTCTGATTCTCGAAAAACTTCCACTTTCTCAGCCTGCTCCTCTTCCAGGAAACGCTTCGTCCAACGAATCAGCTTCACAACAATAAATAACAAACCCTACCAAGACGTCTTGGCAGGGTTTATTATTATTTATAGAGAATTAGCTTAAAATTTTCGAGAATAAACGAAGCATATCTTTCACACAGACCGGTTTTGACAAATGACCGTTCATTCCGCATCGCATCGCTTCACTTTTATCCTCTTCAAAGGCATTGGCTGTCATGGCAATGATAGGGATATTAGCCTTTATAGGGTTCGACATCTTGCGAATAGTAACAGCCGCCTCATAACCATTCATTTCTGGCATCTGAATATCCATGAGCACAAGATCATAATAGTCTTCGGGAGCCAAGGTCATCATGTCAATACAAATTCGGCCATTCTCAGCTCGTTCTATCATGAAGCGCGAATCCTGCAGCAACTCCATAGCTATTTCAGCATTCAGATCATTATCCTCGACCAAAAGAATGCGCTTGCCCTCAAAGAGAGAAAGATCAACTTCTTTGTTCATTTTGGCGTAGCATTTATCTGGATCAGCTATGCGGTGTGGCAATGTAACAACAATCGTAGTACCTTGATCCTTGACACTCTTGACCTCGATAGTTCCATGCATCAAGTCAACCAGACGCTTCACAATAGGCATACCCAAGCCGGTGCCTTCAACCTTAGCGTCAGTTGTATTATTTTCTCGAGCAAAAGCATCAAACAAATGTGGTAAGAAATCTTCGCCCATGCCAATACCTGTGTCTGTAACGGAGGTTTGGTAAAGCACATAACCTTCAAGTTTCGAAGGAAGTTCCTCAACCCTCATCGTAACTCTTCCGCCAGGATTAGTATATTTATAGGCATTTGAGAGTAGGTTTATCATGATTTCACGCGTCTTAGTGACATCACAATACACATACTCATGCTCAACATGGGTTTCATAGCAGAATTCTAGGCCCTTCTCCTCCATCATAGTCTGGAACATTGACCTGACAGCATCTACAAATGCCGAAAGTCCAGTTGCAGTTTCATCAATCTCGATGTTGTTCTGCTCAATACGCGTCATTTCAAGCACATTATTAATAATAGAGAGCAAAACCTCGTCAGCAGTCTTAATCTTGTTCAAATAATCCTGACGTTTCACTGGGTCTTCTTGGTTCTTCTCAAGCAAATCTCGGAAACCAATGATGGCATTCATCGGAGTACGAATGTCGTGACTCATATTGAAGAGGAAATGCGTTTTAGCCTTATTTGCCTCGGTAGCAGCCAAGTATGCCTCATCAAGTTTGCGCTGCTGAACTTCGGCCAAATGCTTCTCTTCGTTTATGTTTCTGAAGGCTACCACAAAATCTTTCTTTTCCGGGTTAGCCATAATCATCATGCACTCAAAATAGACAAGTTCGCCATCAAGTTTGCGTCGATAAATGAATGAATGAATACGCTCACGCATCAAAACCTCTACTGCCTTGCCAAGTGGAGTCATCTCGTAAAAAAGATATCTATCCTCCTCTATTACAATATTATCAGCATAGAGTTTGAGACATTTTTCATAATCAAATACTCGATTCTTAACACCCAAGAAATCCTCAATATTCGGATCTACACGGAAGCCAAAAGCCTCGCCTGTATGACAATTTACAGCAAAAGTATTCTCAAAGGGAAGTGCCAATGATTCAATGATAGCCTCTTGCTCCTCAAGTTTCGCCCTTACTTTTTTGTTATCGGCCATAATGTCAGTAATCTCCTGCATCTTTTTATTCAACTAGCGATTACTGTCCAAAGCTCGTTTTTCTGAAAGGCAGCGTCGCAACTTGACATCAGTAACATGCTGGTCAAGAATGATACTCAGCACACCAAATAAAATAGCATCGGCCACATAAACAGGCACAAGCGACTCATTGGCAAACGCAATCGACCACACAATAAAATTGATTGCAGCAAACACTGTCGTAAGTACCGAATATAAGAGACAAGCATTATAAACCTGAGGAATGACAATGATAGCCACCATGAAGGTTACCGAATAGTGTTCGGGGGTAATGACAGCATCATAAATGCCATTAGCATAAATTGAAAGGATGTGTATGAAAATAAGGAAATACTCCAATTCACGATTCTTTGGAGCCGTCCACATTGCCAAGGCGAAAATCAGCATATTGACAACACTCAAAACAAAATAGCCGGCAGCAATGGCCCAGCACTCCGGGTCACCAACATATTTGAGTCCGAAAACAAAGGAGGCAATCGTAACGAAACACGAAACCGATTGTAATATCTTGAGATTCGGTTTTAGAAAGTCACCCAAGATTTCATGAAACTCTTCATGAGTCAAGCCTGCATAGCGCCAAGCGCTGATTTCACGCTGTTTCATATTGAGAAAATTGCTGTTCAAAAAAATCTATTTTACAGGTGCAAACATAATAAACTATCGTTTATTCAGAACAAAAAATGATGTTTTTTTTCAATTACACGTCTCATTTCTGCAAATATTGTTTTTATTTG
>JAUNCV010000049.1:4797-12406 GCA_030526445.1 Bacteroidales bacterium
ACGAATAACTGTTTTTTCCAAAAAAAACATATATTTGCACTGGCAAAAGCAATATCAAAAAATTAAAATGCTCACAAATGATTAAAAAACTTGAAAACCGAAAGTGGAAAGTGCTCGAAAGCCAAAGGCTCTTGAACAAAGGCGTGTGGATGAATTTACGACAGGAAAAAGTGCAACTTCCATCTGGTGCCATCGTTCCCGAATGGTTCGTTCTCGAGTTTCCCAACTGGGTCAATGTAATTGCTATTACAAAAGAAGGAAATTTCGTAATGGAAGATCAATATCGTCATGCTTTAGGACAAACTAACTACGAACTTGTGGCTGGAGTCATTGATCCAGGCGAAACGCCTTTTGAAGCTGCCAAGCGAGAGTTAGAAGAGGAAACTGGCTATGGTGGTGGCAAGTGGGAACTATTCATGACTCTCTCTCCTAACCCTACCAACCACACCAATCTAAGCTACACATTTCTTGCTACCGATGTTGAGAAAGTATGCGAGCAGCATCAAGAGGCTACTGAAGACATCCACGTTGATCTCTTCACGCGCGAAGAAGTTAAGCAACTTCTCGAAGAAGGAGAAATAATTCAGGCTTTGCATGCGGCTCCTTTATGGAAATATTTTGCAGAAAAAAAATAATCAGTTCCTCTGATAACAAAAAAAGATACTGGGTTTTATTGGCCCAGTATCTTTGATAATTTCTCTACAATAGCTTTTACATCAATAGGTTTTGCTATATGCTCATTCATGCCCGCATCCAGGGCATTTTTTTTGTCCTCTTCGAAGGCATTGGCTGTCATAGCCACAATCGGAATGTTTGCTTTGCCTTTGTCTGCCAGTCTTCGAATATGTTGAGTAGCCTTGTAGCCATCCATGTTAGGCATCTGTACATCCATCAAGATAAGATCGTAGGTACCAGCGGGCTGCTGTTCCATTTTAGCTGTACATTGTATGCCATCCTCTACATGCTCAACCGTCATACCTAAGTCTTCAAGAATAATGGTTGCAATCTCAGCATTGAGCAGATTGTCTTCAGCCAACAGTATGTGTTTACCCTTGAGCAAATCATTGGCTTGCATTTCCATCACTTTTGCTTCAATGTTATCAATCAGCTTATTATCGCCAATTTTATACTCAAAAGTCACCGTAAATGTTGTGCCAACTCCCAATTCACTTTCTACTTGTATGGTGCCATGCATCAGGTCAACCAATCGCTTCACAATGGCCATACCCAGACCGGTACCAATAACTTTCGACGAAGTTGAAGTGCGCTCGCGAGTAAACGAATCGAAAAGTTGTGGCAAATAATCCTGACTCATACCAATGCCAGTATCTATTACCCGAGTCTCGAAAATAGTGTAACCAGCTTTGGCCGAAGGCAACTCTTGGGTTACGACAGTAATGGTTCCGCCCTCGGGCGTATATTTTACCGCATTGCTAAGCAGGTTGAGGAAAATCTGCTTCAGTTTAGTTTTGTCACACAACACATATTTATGCTCCAAATAGCAATGGTGCAAGAAGTTGATATGCTTTTTCTTAGACTCAGCATCGAAAACAGAGAAAATTTCGCTTAGCACCTCGTCAGTTCGCTCATAGTCTTCGTCCAACTCCATTTTGCCACTCTCAATGCGCGCCATGTCAAGCACATTATTAATAATAGAGAGCAAGAGGTTGCTCGATTTTTCAATCTTATCCTGATAGGCAAGCAACTTTGGATCGGTTATTTCTCGTCGCATCAGCTGCGAGAAACCCAGGATAGCATTCATCGGGGTACGAATGTCATGACTCATGTTGAAGAGGAAGTCAGTCTTCGCCTTATTGGCAGCCTCTAGTGCCTTGAGTTGTTCTTGATCTCGCAACATCTCGAACGTAATGTCTCGCTGATAACCGCGAACCACACGAATCTTGCCGTCGATGGTTTCGCCCGTTCCACCCCAATTTGCAAAGCGCACACCCAATTCTGGATGAACCCACTCGTAGGTGATACTCTCTACATTTCCCTCCGACATGGATTTACTAGTTTTCAGCAGCAGTTCAAAATATTCGGGTTTGACACGCGATTTCCAAATATTATAAAGTTCCACTTCATCAGTCACATCCATTGGCAGAGCTGCCAGCTCACGCATCTTTGGATTCACCTTCAGTCGGGGCGCCTCTCCCTCAACCTCAACTTTCTCCCAGATACCAATCTTGGCATTGGCAATGGTTTCGTATGCATTGATGAGTTCTTTTTGCGAAGCTAGTTCTCGCACCTTCTGTTGATGAATGACTCGCACAGCCCAGACAACATGAGTACATTGTCCCTCGTCATCTCGTCCACTAGCAATAAAGATTCCTTCTGACCAGCCCTTCGTCAAACCGCAATATTCACAGCTTACCCAAGCCTTATCTTTGAGACGTTCTCGCAAAGTAGTAACATCCGTAAATTCAAGCATTGTTGCTCTATCTTCTTCAACGATCTGGCTGCTACACACCATTTTGAGAGCTGCACGAGCATCGACACCTGCCGAGCCAACCATCTTGCGAATGTTCGTCGTTGTTTGGCCAATCTGCACAAACGAATAGTCGGTCAAATCAATATAATACAGACAATGAAATGCGCCCGCAACAGCCTGAATAATGTCGAGCTGTGTGTGCATCTGGCTGGTGGTTTCTTCAAGCGATTTTTGCGCTTTTTCTATCTGTGTCATGTGCGAGGTTATGTTCGAAATCGTTGCCTCAATATAGCTTTTTCCGTCAATGATAACCTCACGGGCATTGCCAGTCACCCAAATGTAGCCCTCTTTGCCCATTATTCTATACACCTTGTCCTCTTTACCAAGACGCAAGCTTTCTGGCACCTCATTAAACTCTGAATTATAACGAATGCCATTGAGAGAGTCTGCCGGATGCAGCATTTCGCAGAAACGGTTGTTGAACTTTTCGGCAATCTCCTCACGCGTCCAGCCTACTATTTCAAGGAATCGAGGACTGATATACACAAAGGGCGAACCATCCTGCAAATCGTGAATGCAGTAATGGTATCCAACAGTACCTGTTTCAAGAAAATCGACTGGAAGCCCCAGGCGTTCAGCATTGGTTTTATCGGTTAGCGTCTTCATTTGTCTGTCATTTATTGCGGTTTTGATTAGGCAAAGATAGGGTATATTTTTTGTTTCGCCAAGATTTGGTGCTATTTATTTGCAAAATAGAGTCATTTTTGGCAGAAACTCCTATTTTCAGGCAAAAAAAAGCGATTGAAACGAAAAAAATATTTATATTTGCAGCCGATGATTGTGCAATTTTTGCTGCAGTCATGAAGACAATACTTTATACTACTACATCTTTACTAACTTAAGGAATTTATAACTAGACAATGATACCACATCTCATCTCCGAAGAGAGCCAGGAGGCTGCCATCCGCAGTTTTTTGGATCTCCTGAATCGAAAACCCGAAGAATGCCTGACCATCGAGGAGCAAGTACAGCTAATTGGCGAATATTTCGGGGCCGACCGCTCGTACATCTTCGAACAGAACGAAGACAAAAACTTTGTGGATAACACTTTTGAATGGTGCCGCGAGGGAATCAATCCCGAAATTGACAACCTGCAAAAATTACCCATCGAGGTGGTAGGTATGTGCTACAACCACTTTCGCGACACTGGCACCTTTGTGGCCGTGGTCAACGACGAGCTAAAGAAAAACGACCCTTTGGCCTACGAAACCCTGGCGCCACAAAACATTGACAGCATGATGGCATCGCCCTTTACTTGCGGCGGCGAGGTGGTGGGCTTCTTTGGCGTTGATAACCCAACACGCCACGCAGACCAACTGCTGTTTCTTTCAGTGGTAGCCTCTTCTATTTTCAAAGAACTTTCGTCAGCACGCGAAAAAAGAGCCGCCGAACTGGCCAACAAAGCCAAGACAACATTCCTCTTTAACATGAGTCACGACATTCGCACCCCAATGAATGCGGTAATTGGCTATGTTGAGCTAATGGAACGCCACTTTGAAAATCGAGAACTCTGCCTCAGCTACCTCGAAAAAATTCGACGTTCGAGCGACTTCCTGCTTTCGCTCATCAACAACATCCTCGAAATGGCTCGAATCGAAAGCGGTAAAGCTGAACGTGATGAGGTAATTACCGACGCCTCATCCATTGTGTATCAGATTGCTGACGTCTATTCCGAGCTGATGCAGAAGAAGGAGATTGACTTCAGAATCAACTGCGAAATTGAGCAGAAATACGTATTCTGCGACCGTCTCAAAATCAAGGAAATATTCCTAAACCTCATTTCAAACGCCTACAAATACACCCGCCCTGGCGGAAGTGTTATGGTCGATATTTGCCAAAAGCCTCACAAGTTGCCCGGGCACACAAATATTGAGGTAACTATCACAGACACAGGCATTGGAATGAGCGAAGAATACTTGCCACGCCTCTTTGAAGAGTTCAGTCGCGAGTATAACAGTACACAGAGCAAGATACAAGGCACCGGTCTGGGAATGCCCATCGTCAAGAAACTCATTGACCTCATGGGTGGTACAATCACCGTCAAGAGCCAATTACTCAAAGGCACTACGTTCGTTGTTACACTGCCTCACCGCTTGGCCGAACATTTCGTTCCCGAAGAGGAGGAACTAAAGCAAATGGATCACAACGCCTTTGACGGGCGACGAATCCTGGTCACCGAAGACAACGAACTGAACCTCGAAATTGTGACCGAAATCCTCGCCGAAGCGGGCTTCGAAGTAGATCATGCCGAAGACGGAATTGAGTGCGTTGACAAGATGGAGAAAGCCGAAGCAGGCTACTACGATCTCATCTTGATGGACATTCAGATGCCTAATATGGACGGATACCAAGCCACCAAAGTGATTCGTCGCTTTGATGATCCTGTCAAGGCAAATATCCCTATTTTGGCCATGACAGCCAACGCTTTTGAAGAGGATAAACGCAATGCTCTGGCAGCAGGCATGAACGCCCATCTGGCCAAGCCTATCGAAATTAAAGAACTGATGCGCACTTTAGCCTCATTCTTAAGCAAATAAAAGCATTTATTTATGCAAAAATTCATTATAACAACCAGCGGCGAACTCATCTTTGGCGACGTAGAATACCACAAAGACCTTATCCCCTGGGGCGAGAATACTTGCTTCGGCGGCGGTTTCTGGAAGGTGAATCATAGCCGTGGTTGCATTGAACTTTATGGCCGCTCGTTCGACTTTGGCGCTGCCGATATGGACGATGTTCGCCGCATCAATTGGAATGGTATTGGCGGGAAACCAGTACCACTCTTCTATTATCCTAACTACCCAGATTTGGACGATGCCACTCCGGTTTTCGCCAAGTAAACAACAATTAAAATAAATGAAAATGAATGAAATAAAGCCCCTATCGGGCAGCATTTGGTATTACGGCACAACCCAGGACATGGGCTCATCTGTTAAGTATGCCGTAGTTATGAAAGACGAAATTGATGGCGAAATTCTTGATCGCGCTGTGCAGCGAAGTTTCAAGCGCTATCCTTATCTCAAAAAACATCTCGAAGCACGCGAACACGGTTACGTACTTGTTGACAATCCTTCACCCATAGCTGTCATTCGCACCAGCCAGGATGTGACACTCAATGCAGCCGAGACCAATGTTCAGCTTATTGCCATCACATGGGAGGGCAACACTTTCTGGTTCAACAACTCGCATGGTATGATGGATGGTCGTGGCCGTAAAAACGTGCTCCACACCATTATGTATTATTATTGTCAGGAGCGCTATGGCGAAGAGGTTGAAATGGAAGGCGTTTTCTTTGAAGACTCTCCAATTGACCCTCAAGAATACCAAGATGCCTTCGAAAATCCTGTACGCGACCCACTATTCGTCCCACAGCTGCCTTATGGTCTGAAGTATGTCGATAAAAAAGACAACTTCATCATGAGCCAGGAAGCAGGTTTTGAGGTAACCAATGAGAAGTATATGTATATCATGAGCATATCCGAACAGGAACTCATGAAACTATGTAAGAGCAACGACTCAACCCCAAACACTGGTGTTGCATTGCTGCTGATGCGCGCCATCGACAAGCTTTTCCCAGAATCTGACAAAACCGTTACCACTTCGGTCTATGCAGACATGCGCGACGCCATGGGATACCCCAAAACCCATCTCTCAACCGTAGTTCCTACACAGATAGCCTTCAGCAAGGATATGAAAGAGATGGAGTTCTCGCGCCAGAGCACCATTCTGCGCGGCATGCTCATGCTCACTGCTAGCCCCGAGGCCTTACTTGTCAATGCCAAAGAATTCAAACAGATGTTCGATGGTTTCTTGCTCCCAACAAGCCCTGAACAAAAAAACAACCAAGTGAGCGCCTTTAACCACGAGTGTAGAACCAGTGCGACATTTGCCGTAAGTTATTCGGGCAAAAGCACTTTCGGAAGCTGCGACAAGCACATTCACGCATTCTACTCAATGCCAAACGTGGGTTGCTGTCCTGATCTTCTCATCGAAATCACTGTCATGGACGGACTCTTCTACATCTGCTGGGAGCAGCAATTTAAAGAGAGTCTATACTTCGATGCCTTCATCAAGGAAATGGAACTTCTCGGCCTCGGCTACAAACTCATATCAAGCGGCGAGGTGTTCAATGGTCCACGCATGGAGGCTCCGAAATCATAAACTTGTTACGTTATACATTTATAAATTATGATCTCATTCGAATGCGACTACAATAACGGCATGTTGCCCGAAATTTTGCAACGCCTCACCGAGACAAACAATGACCTCTGTTCGGGCTACGGCTCTGATCCCTATTGCGAAGCTGCTAAGCAAAAGATTCGCGAAGCAATAGAGATGCCCGAAGCCGACATTTTCTTCCTGGTAGGTGGCACTCAAACAAATACCACAGTCATTGACTCTATGCTGCAGGGTTGCGAAGGTGTAATTTGCGCAGAGAGTGGACACATTTTCGTTCACGAATCTGGTGCAGTTGAGGCTTTTGGCCACAAAGTTCTCACACTTCCCAGCACCGATAGCAAAATCACAGCCGAAGCCATCGACCAATACATGACCAACTTTCATGCCGATGGCACCTACCCCCACATGGTGCAACCCGGCATGGTTTACATCTCCTTCCCTACCGAGTTGGGTATGCTTTATACTCGTCAAGAGTTGTGCGATATCTACGCTGTTTGTCAGAAACATGAACTAAAACTTTTTGTCGATGGCGCTCGCCTGGGTTACGGCCTCATGTCCGATGACTGTGATATCGACCTCCCTTTCCTGGCACGTCATTGCGACGTTTTCTACATTGGCGGCACCAAGGTTGGCGCTATGTTTGGCGAAGCTGTTGTCTTCGGCCAGAGCCGTGCACCACGCTACATGTTTACCAACGTGAAGCGCCATGGTGCTCTTTTGGCTAAGGGTCGAATGCTTGGCCTGCAGTTCGACACACTCTTCACCAACGACCTATACTTGCGTGTGTCTCGACACGCCATCGATATGGCCAAACAGCTTCGCTCCATCTTTGTCAACAATGGGTTCAAAATGGGAGTCGACAGCCCTACAAACCAGCAGTTTGTAATCCTTACCATGAAACAGATCGGTGAACTGCAAAAGCAGGTCAGCTTTGACCTT
>JAUNCV010000050.1 GCA_030526445.1 Bacteroidales bacterium
GTATTTGAGAGCACCTGCCAAGATTCTGGACAAGTGCTCTCAATATCCGGGACAACCCTTTGATAGTAGGAAAAAAGTTCGTATCTTTGCACCGCTTAATAGGCTGGGCAAAAAAACATCATCTCAAACCTAATCGGCTCTCAAGGTTCTCTTTATATTTGTTGCCAATGGGGATTTTATTACCAGCCACCGTGACCGAAACCTGCTCAATCTCTTGAATATTGGCAATTGAGACAATGTAACTCTTGTGCACGCGCACAAACTTGTCGGCAGGAAGGTTTTCTTCGAGCGCCTTGAGCGAATAAAGGGCGGTGATTCGCTTACCGGTAGTGTAGAATGAAACGTATTCGTGCTGACCTTCAATATAGAGCAAATCGGAATAGTTGATCTTGTAGAGCTTGTAGTCGGCCTTGACAATCAGGAAGTCGCGACTCACAGAGGGCACAGACTGGGGGGTGCCATCGAAAGGCTCATCATCGTCATCATCGTCGGCAGCAACGGGCGGCTGCTGTTTAATGCCCAGGGCATCGACCCTCTGTTTGGCCTTGTCAATGGCTTGCAGGAAACGAGGCATAGCAATAGGCTTGAGCAAATAATCGGCAGCCGAGACCTCATAACTCTCAAGGGCATATTCGCTATAGGCGGTGGTGAAAATAATGGCGGGAACCGTTTTGAGCGTGCGAGCAAAGTCGAGACCATTGAGATCGGGCATGTGAATGTCGAGCAAAAGGATATCGACCTGGGTCTCAGAATTGATGATCCTGAGTGCCTCAAAAGCATTGCTGCAGGAACCCACGAGGGTGAGTTCAGGAATTTTCTCAACATAGCCTTGCAGCAGTTTGCGTGCTAAGAATTCGTCATCGACAATCAAAACGTTATACATAGTTCAATGCGGAAAATTTTATCTGATTCTTGTTTGATGAATTTCATCTGGTCGCCAAAAATGAGCTTGAGACGTTGCTCAACATTCTGCAGTCCGATACCGGTTCGCTCATTGTCCTCGCCCTTGTAGTTGAGTTGCGGAATACTGTTCTCGGTGACGACAACAAGCTGCTTGCTATCTTGCTTGAGCGAGATGTGCACAAAACCGTCAGGATGGTCAACAATGCGGCTGTGCTTGAAGCAGTTCTCAATGATGGGCTGGAAGATCATGGGAGGAATAGGATAGGAGCTGTCCGAGATATCGGTTGTGAAACAGATGTCGCTCTTGTGCTCCATTCTGATGCGCTGGAAGGCGATATAGTTCTCTATATAATGAACCTCTTTCGAGATAGGCACAAGGTCTTGCGAACAGTCGTCAATGACATATCTCAGCATCTCAGAAAGCTTGAGCACCGACTCGGGCGCCTGCTCATCCTGCGTCACCGTGAGGGCATAGATGCAGTTGAGCGAATTGAAAAGGAAGTGAGGATTGATCTGTGCCTTCAGATACTTCAGCTCGTTCTGTATATGCTGTTCGTGAGCCGCCTGCTCCATGCGTTTGCGCTCTTCGATGAGGCTGGCAATGATGGTCGAAGCACAAGCCGAGAGTATGAGAATGAGCCACTTAGAGTAGAGAAGCGCACGTCCCTCTTTTTCGCCACTGATACGCTCAGTGCGGATGCGCTCAGAGAGCTGAGGGTCGATAAGTCCCAGATTGTCGATCTGCAGAATGGCAAACGAATCGATCTTGACGGCAATGTAGGTGAGCACTACAAGGAGCACAAGACAGAGCAGGTAGAAGGGTTTGCGCCTGTTGTGTTGCAAGAGGCGAGGCACCATCCATTTACGCAACAGCTGGTTAGCCATGAGCAGAGGCAGGATATCGACCGTACCCATGATGATGGCTCCACCCACATCGATGTGACGAGATGAGTTGAAGACAAAGACCACCCAGATGAGCAGCCATATAAGGAGATTACGTTTTTCTTCGAGTTTTTTCATGGGACAAAGATAATAATAATTTACAATATGGAGGTCGCAATCGATTGAAAAATTGATGAAATTTTCAACGAAACCTCATTTTTGGTTGAATATATTTTTATAAATATGAGAAAAAAATGAATATATTTGCAGCGCTTTTTGGGGCTGAGGCTCAGGAAAGACAAAGAAATTGTTCGTCTGAATCATTTAGAAAAAACAATAATCCAAATAAGAAAAAATGAATTCATCCAAAGTTTTATTCTGGGGCATGGCACTCGCATCGCTCGTCTCAATGCCAGTGATGGCGCAGGAGAAGGCAGACAGTGTGACCATGAACCTCGATCAGGTGCTTGAGGTGGCTTTGACCGACAATCCGTCGATTCAGGTAGCCAACCGCACTATTGAAACGCAGAAGTATGCGAAGAAAGAGTCGATCATCGGACTCTTCCCAACGGTATCGGTTTCGGCTGCAGGTGTGAAAAACGTAAAGGTTGCCACCATGGTGATGGCCATGGGCGATCAGGTAATCAAGGCCAAGATGGGCCGTCCTTACAACTACACTCTTCAGGGCACAGCCGCTATGCCACTCATCGCTCCACAGTTGTGGAAGAGCATTCAGCTCAGCGAGGAGCAGGTGGCACTTGCCGTAGAGCAGGCTCGTGAGAGCAAGGTGCAGACCATCTCGCAGGTGAAGGAGGCTTTCTATTCACTCCTTTTGGCTCGCGACAGCTATGCAGTGCTTCAGTCGGGCTACGAGCTGGCCAAGAAGAATGCCAATGTAACCAATCACGCTTTTGAGGTAGGTAGCGTGAGCGAATATGATAAACTCACTGCCGAGGTGCAGGTGACCAGCATTGAGCCACTCCTGTTTCAGGCAAAGAATGGCATTGAGCTGGCCGAGATGTCGCTCAAGGTGCTGATGGGCATCGATGTGAAAGAGCCTATCAAGTTCGAGGGCAACCTCAGCGATTATGAGGAGATGCTCTTTGACGAGCTGATGAAGCTGAAGGCTGACACCGACCTTGATAGCAACAGCACCCTCCGTCAGTTAGACCTCCAGCGTAACCAGCTGGTATTGGCTGAGAAGATTAACAAGTTGGGCTACTGGCCAACCTTGGCGCTTCAGTTTGGTGCAGGCTATCAGGCCATGCCCGATAAGTTCAACCCATTTGATGCCGACTACTATGGCAGTTCTTCGCTCACCTTGGCTTTGAGCTGGACCCTCTGGGATGGTGGCGCAAAACTCCTCAAGAGCAAGAAGAACCGCTTGAGTGTTGAGAGCCTTGACATCCAGCGCGAGAATGTGAAGAAGCAGCTTGAGTTGGGCATTCAGTCGAGCCTCACCAACATTGAGACCGCTGCCGAGCAGGTTGTTTCGCACAAGAAGAGCCTCTATTCGGCAGAGCGTGCCTATGAAATTGCCGAGATTCGCTATGAGGCAGGTTCGGGCACCATCATTGAGCTCAACGCTTCAGAGAATTCGCTCATGGAGAGCAAGCTGCAGTATGTGCAGGCTATCTACGACTTTATGAGCTATCGTGCTTCACTCGAAGAGACTTTGGGTAAGGCACTGGTACAGGAGAAGTAAAATCAAAACAGTAAAAAGGTATAATAAAAGGATATATGAAAAAGATTTTGTTCGTTGCAATGGCTGTCATGATGGTGATGGCATCATCGTGCACAAAGCAGAAGGAAACCGCCACCACCTTCAAGACCAATGAGGCTCTTGAGGCTGTTAACGTAAAGGTAAACAAGGTGGAGGCTCGTAATGTGGCTCAGCTCGTAGAGTTCACCTCGACCGTTACCGCCAACAAGGTGCAGAATGTGGCACCACAGGCCCCAATGCGTATCCGCAAGATCAATGTTGAGGTAGGCGACAATGTCAAGGCAGGTCAGGTGCTTGTAGAGCTCGATATGACCAACCTTTCGACCCAGAAGTTGCAGCTTGACAATGCCAAGGTTGAGCTCGATCGTGTTCAGCGCCTCTTCAATGCAGGTGGTGCTTCACAGTCGGCCCTTGATCAGGCTACCACTCAGTATAACGTGCTCAACAATCAGTATAACAACTTGCTCGAGAATGCTCAGCTCAAGAGCCCTATCAGCGGTGTGGTAACTGCCCGTAACTATGATGCAGGCGACCTTTATGGCGGCCAGCCAGTGCTCGTGGTGCAGCAGATGAACACTGTGAAGCTTCTTCTCAGCGTGAACGAGCAGTATTATAAGGATGTCAAGGTAGGCATGCCTATCGAGAACATCTCGCTCGATGCCTTCCCAGGTGAGACCTTCCGTGGTCGTGTGAGCATTGTTCACCCAACCGTTGATGAGAGCAGCCGCACCTTCAACGTAGAGGTGAAGATTGAGAACAACGAGCGTGTTCGTCCAGGTATGTTTGCCCGTGTCACCCTCAACTTCGGTGAGGTGAACCGTGTTCTTGCTCCAGATCAGAGCATCGTGAAGCAGGCAGGTTCTGGCGAGCGTTATGTATATGTAGTAGAGGGCGGCAAGGCTTACCGTCGCACCATCGAACTCGGCCGTCGCATTGGCGATCAGTATGAGATCATCTCTGGTATCAATTCGGGCGATGTTGTTGTGGTATTTGGCCAGAACCTCTTGACCGATGGTCGTGATGTGAATGTTCTCTAACCCTTAACTTTTAACTCTTAACTTTATAGTATGTCTATATACGAAGGTGCCGTCAAAAGGCCGATTATGACCACTTTGGTGTTTGTCGCCATTGCGGTATTCGGTCTCTTCTCCCTGTCCAAGTTGCCTATTGACCTTTACCCAGATATCGATAGCGACACCATCATGGTCATGGAGACCTATCCTGGAGCTTCGGCCGAGGATATTGAGAACAATGTGACCCGACCTCTTGAGAATACGCTCAACTCGGTGAACTACCTGAAGCACATCACCTCAAAGTCGCAGGAGAACTACTCGATTGTAACTTTGCAGTTTGAGTATGGTCATGACATTGACGCTTTGACCAACGATGTGCGCGATAAACTTGACATGATCAGCCAGCAGTTGCCTGATGGCGCTGGCCAGCCAATCATCTTCAAGTTCTCGGCCGATATGATTCCTATCCTGATTCTTTCGGCTCAGGCACGCGAGAGCTCTGAGGCGCTCTACAAGATTCTTGACGATCAGGTGGCTAACCCTATTGCCCGTGTTCCGGGTGTAGGTACCGTGTCTGTGACAGGTGCTCCTGAGCGTACTATCTATGTATATTGCGACCCAGACAAGCTCGAGGCTTATAACATTCAGGTTGAGACCATCTCGCAGATCATTGGCATGGAGAACCGCAACGTTCCAGGTGGTTCGTTCGATGCTGGTAACAACGCCTACACCATGCGTGTCAAGGGCGAGTTCAAGGATCCTAAGGAGATGGAGAACATTGTGGTTTCGGCCCGTGGCAACCAGATTGTTTACCTCAAGGATGTGGCTCGTGTGGTTGATACCGTACAGGAGCGTGCTCAGAAGGTAACCACCTACTTCACCAATGCCAACGATCCTAAGGGCTTCTCGGGCGAGAACGGTGCTATGATCATTGTGCAGAAGCAGAGTGGTGCCAACTCGGTGGCTATTTCAGAGCAGGTGCTTGCTAAGCTCACCGACATCCAGCGCAACCTCCCTTCCGACGTTACTCTTGGTGTGATTGTCAACACCTCTGAGAATATCTATGCTACCATCGGTTCGCTCGAAGAGACCATCATGTATGCGATGATCTTCGTTGCTATCGTCTGCTTCCTCTTCCTGGGTCGCTGGCGTGCCGTTGTGGTTATTGTCATCACCATTCCACTTTCGCTCGTAGCTTCGTTCATCTATTTGGCAGCTACTGGCTCTTCGCTCAACATGATTTCGCTTTCATGTCTTTCGATTGCGATTGGTAATGTGGTCGATGACGCCATTGTAGTCTTGGAGAACGTAACCAACCACATCGAGCGAGGTTCGGAGCCAAAGCAGGCTGCTATCCATGGCACCAACGAGGTGGCTATTTCCGTAATTGCTTCGACCCTTACCATGATTGGTGTGTTCTTCCCACTCACCATGGTAACCGGTATGGCAGGTGTGCTCTTCAAGGAGTTGGGCTGGATGATGTGTATCATCATGTGCGTATCGACCGTGAGCGCCCTTTCGTTCACCCCAATGCTCTGCTCGCAGATGCTCAAGCTCAAGAAGCGAGAGAACTGGTTCTCACGCTGGTATGAGCACTTTGTGGTTCGAGGCATGCTCGACAAGCTGGACCGCTGGTATGCTAAGCGAATCAACTGGGCTGTGCGTCATCGCAAGACCATGATCATCTCGATCCTTGTCTTCTTCGTGGTATCTATGTCGCCAGTGTTCCTCAAGCTCATCGGTACCGGCTTCTTCCCTCAGGCCGACTTGGCTCGTATCTCTGTTTCGCTCGAGTTGCCTATCGGTACCCGTCAGGATCGTGCCGAGGAGATTGGTAACGAGCTTGCTACCATGTGGATGAGCCGCTGGGGTACTGAGGAGCAGAAGGTGATCAAGGCATGTAACTTCACCACCGGTCAGGCCGATACCGACAATACCTTTGCCTCAATGCAGAGCAATGGTACCCACATTATTTCGTTCAACGTATATATGTACAGCGTGGCCGATCGTAAGATGGATGTCTCTATGTACGACGTAGGCCGACAGATGCGTCAGGACCTCAAGCAGTATCCTGAGCTCGTCAAGGTACAGGTGACCGAGGGTGGCTCACAAGGCGGCATGGGTGGTCAGAGTACCGCCGGCTTCGAGATCTATGGTTACGATATGCTCGCCACCGACTCGTTGGCACGTATCCTCGAGAAGCGCATGCTTACCGTGCCTGGTGTCAACCAGACCACCATCTCGCGTTCCGACTATCAGCCAGAGATCCAGGTCGACTTCGACCGTGAGAAGCTCGCTCAGTATGGTCTGAACCTCGCTACTGCCGGTTCATATCTCCGCAACCGCTTCAATGGCTCCACCGCTTCATACTTCCGTGAGGATGGCGAGGAGTACGACATCGTAGTGCGTTATACCCCAGAGGTGCGCGAGAGTGTCGAGACCCTCGAGAATGTATTGCTCTATGGTACCAACGGTTCACGCGTACGTATTAAAGATGTGGGCACTGTTGTGGAGCGTTTCTCACAGCCTGTCATCGAGCGTAAGGACCGTCAGCGTGTCAACACCCTCACCTGCGTTGTGGATGGTGAAGAGACTTCGCTCTCGAAGGTAGTAGAGGCAGGTCGTGCAAACATTGAGGCTATGCGCAATGAGGGCCTCATCTCGGGCGATGTAGATATCATCGTGGCAGGTTCGTACGAAGAGCAGCAGGAGTCGTTCGCCGACATGGGTATGCTTGGCGTGCTGATTCTCCTCATCGTATTCATTGTAATGGCTGCACAGTTTGAGTCATGGTCCGATCCATTCATCATCATGCTCATCTCCATTCCATTCACCTTCACCGGTATTGTATTGGCATTGTGGATCACTGGCGTTGACCTCAACATCATGTCGCTCCTTGGTGGTATCATGTTGATTGGTATCGTAGTGAAGAACGGTATCGTGCTCATCGACTACATTCACCTCCAGCGCGAGCGTGGACTTTCGGTTATTCAGGCCGTAGTTATTTCGGGCCGTAGCCGTTTGCGTCCTGTGCTCATGACCACCGCTACCACCATCCTTGGTATGTTGCCAATGGCTATTGGTACCGGTCAGGGTTCAGAGATGTGGCAGCCAATGGGTATCGCCATCATTGGTGGTCTTTTGGTTTCGACCGTTATGACCCTTGTGGTTGTACCTTCGGTTTACTGCCAGTTCCAGGGCACCAAGATTTTGGCTGAGCGTCGCTCTTGGGCTAACCAGTTGGGTGTAGAGCGTGAGTGGAAGAAGAAGAGACACTTCTTCAAGAAGCGTAAGGCCGGCAAGGTTACTGATTAATGGACCCTTCCAAACCCTCCCTGTTTAGGGAGGGCTTAGGGTTGCCAATGAAGTTTCGTTATACAAGGAAACTTCTAACTCTTAACTTTTAACTTTTACATAAGTATGAAAGCATTATTCATTAGTTATGATCAGGCACACCATGAAGCAGTGCTTGCCATTCTTAACTCATGCATGCAGCGAGGATTCACTTGCTGGGAGCAGACCCAGGGCCGTGGTTCAGAAAAAGGTGAGCCACACTACGGATCGCATGCTTGGCCAGGAATGAACTGTTCGATCATGGCCATGTGCGAAGACAGCCGTATTCCTTCGCTCCTTGAGCGTCTGAAGAAGCTCGATGCTGAGCGCCCTATGTTGGGCCTTCGCGCCTTCGTGCTCCCAGTGGAGCAGGCTATCTAAATAGTGCATTTTTTGTGCAAAATATACAAAAATATACAATAGAATGGAGCAAAATGTCATAATTTTGCTCCATTTGCTATTTTTTTGCCGAATATTTTTGTCACTTATTGAATAAATATGTATATTTGCAGCCACATAAGTGATAAGCTAAATTGCTTGTTGTGTATATAAGGAACAGGAATATTCAATTTATTTCAAGCGATAATGAACAAGATTGTAAGTAAGAAAATGTTCTCTGAGAAGGTTGCCTGCATTGAGGTGGAGGCTCCTCTCATTGCTCGTAGCCGTAAGGCTGGTCATTTCGTGATTGTTCGTCTCGACGAGAAGGGCGAGCGCATTCCGCTCACCATTGCCGATGCCGACATTGAAAAGGGCACCATTACTCTGGTAGTACAGGCAGTTGGTGCAAGTTCAGCTCGTATCAACAGCCTTGAGGTTGGCGACTCTTTTGCCGATGTAGTGGGTCCTTTGGGTCATGCTACTGAGATTGAAAAGTATGGCACCGTAGTGTGCTGCGGTGGTGGTGTAGGTGTTGCTCCATTGCTCCCTATTGTTAAGGCTATGCACGAAGCTGGTAACCGTGTTATTGTGGTTCTGGCTGCTCGTACCAAGGATCTCATCATCCTTGAGGAAGAGATGCGTGCTAACTCAGACGAGGTTATCATCATGACCGACGATGGTTCGTATGGCCAGAAGGGTCTCGTTACCGAGGGCGTTGAGTCTGTCATCAACCGTGAGAAGGTTGACAAGTGCGTCTGCATCGGTCCAACCATCATGATGAAGTTCGTTTCTCTGCTTACTAAGAAGTATGAGGTTCCAACCATCGTTTCTTTGAACACCATCATGGTCGATGGTACCGGTATGTGCGGTGCTTGTCGTGTAACCGTGGGTGGTAAGACCAAGTTCGTTTGTGTGGATGGCCCAGAATTTGATGCTCACGAAGTGAACTTCGACGAGATGATGAGCCGTATGCGCGCCTACAAGGCAGAAGAAACTGAAGCAATGGCAGCTCTTGCCAAGTAAGCTCTTATTTTTAATTTTTTTCATTTTTTTGGAGAAATAATCATTGACACTTATGACTCTTGAAGAAATTAAGGCTCTTCGTAACGAGCCATGGCGTGAGGAGCTTCGCAAGGCAATGCCTGCTAAGGAGCGTAGCGCTATTGAACGTGTAAAAATGCCAGAATTGGCACCAGAATATCGTGTAACCACCTTCACCGAAGAGGTACAGCAGGGCTTGACCAAAGAGCAGGCTATGTGTGAGGCAAAGCGTTGCCTTGACTGTGCTGACCCATCGTGCATGAAGGGTTGTCCTGTAGGCATCAACATCCCAACCTTCATCAAGCATATTGAGAAGGGCGAGATGGCAGAGGCTATTCAGACCATCAAGCAGACCTCAAGCTTGCCAGCAGTGTGTGGCCGTGTGTGCCCACAGGAGAAGCAGTGTGAGGGTAACTGTATCAAGCTCAAGATGAACCAGAAGGCTGTGGCTATTGGTTACCTCGAGCGCTTTGCAGCCGACTATGAGCGTGAGAGCGGCAACATGAAGGCTCCAGCTTGCGCACCAAAGAACGGCAAGAAGGTTTGTGTGGTAGGTTCAGGCCCTTCGGGTCTTGCATTTGCTGCCGACATGATCAAGCTTGGTTATGACGTGACCGTATATGAGGCACTTCACGAGATTGGTGGCGTGTTGAAGTATGGTATCCCTGAGTTCCGTTTGCCAAACAATGTTGTTGAGGCCGAGATCAATACCCTTCGCGAAATGGGTGTGAACTTCCAGCCAGACGTGATTGTGGGCAAGACCATCAGCTATGAGCAGATTCATGAGATGGGCTTCGACGGCGTCTTCGTTGGTTCGGGCGCAGGTCTTCCTCGTTTCATGAACATCCCAGGTGAGAACCTCATCGGTGTTATGTCTTCGAACGAGTATTTGACCCGTATCAACCTCATGGGTGCTGGCCGTGGTCAGGGCTTTGATACCCCAGTGCTCAAGGGCAAGAATGTGGTTGTGTGTGGTGGTGGTAACACTGCTATGGACTCTGCTCGTACCGCTAAGCGTATGGGTGCAGAGACCGTAACCCTCGTATATCGTCGTGGCCTTGACGAGCTCCCAGCTCGTGCAGAAGAGGTGCATCACGCTATGGAGGAGGGCATTGACTTCCATGTGCTTCACAACCCAATCGAGTACTTGGCCGACGAGAACGGTCGTGTCAAGGAGGCAGTGCTTCAGGTAATGGAGCTTGGCGAGCCTGATGCTTCGGGCCGTCGTTCGCCAGTGGCTATTGAGGGCAAGACCGAAACCATTCCTGCCGACCTCGTGGTGGTAGCTATCGGTGTATCGCCTAACCCAATCATCCCAGAGGCATTCAAGGGCCTTGAGATCAGCCGTAAGGGCACCATCGTTGTGGGCGAAGAGACTATGCAGTCGGCCTTGAGCGATGTGTTTGCAGGTGGCGACATTGTGCGTGGTGGTGCAACTGTGATCCTCGCTATGGGCGATGGTCGTCGTGCTGCAGCCAATATGCACGAATATTTGCAGAAGTAATTTTTACTGTAACAATCAATAAATTGTTCGGCCGATGGGAATTTATAGCCCATCGGTCTTTTTTTCGGCCGATAATTTGGCTATTCAAAATAAAATTATTATCTTTGCGCCCGCGATAGGCTATACTTCGCGTATCTATTAAGCAAATAATCAATTATAAATATTTGAGAATATGAATATTACTAAGCAGAACATTGACGATACCAATATCGTCCTCAGCCTCGAGATCTCGAAGGCTGACTATGCAGAGGCAGTAGAGAAGGGCCTCAAAGAGACCCGTAAGAAGGTACAGATGCCAGGTTTCCGTAAGGGTATGGTTCCTGCTGGCATGATCAAGAAGATGTACGGCACTCAGATCACCGTTGAGGAGGTAAACAACCTCATCAACCGTTCTATGTATAACTATATTGCTGAGAACAAGCTCAACGTTCTTGGCGAGCCAATGATCTGCGAGGATCAGGAGGCAGTTGACTTTGCAGCAGTTGAGAACTTCACCGTTAAGTTCGACATCGCACTTGCTCCAGAGTTCAACCTTACTCTCGACAACACCGTAACCGTTCCTTACTACACCATTCAGGTTTCTGACGAAATCAAGAACCAGCAGATCGAGGGCATGCGCAACCAGTTCGGTGAGACCGTACAGGTTGAGGAGGCTTGCGCTGATGACGTAATCAAGGGCGACATGGCTGAGCTCGACGAGAATGGCAACATCAAGGAGGGCGGTATCGTAGCTGAGGGTGCTACCGTATTCCCACGCTACTTCAAGAACGACGACCAGAAGAATATCTTCAATGGCGCTAAGAAGTTCGCTTCAGTTGACTTCAACCCAGCTGCTGCTTATGATGGCAACGAGCGTGAGCTTGCAAGCCTCCTTCAGAAGAAGGCAGAAGAGGTTGCTGGTTGCACCTCTAACTTCCGTTTCACCATCACCGAGATCAACCATCGTCAGGCTGCAGAGCTCAACGAGGACTTCTTCAAGAAGTGCTTCGGTGAGGAGTGCACCACTCAGGAGGCTTTCGAGGCTAAGGTTGTTGAGGCTATCGCTGGCCAGCTCGCTCAGAACAGCGAGTATCGTTTCAGCATCGACGCTCAGAACGTACTCAAGGCTCAGGTTGGTACCCTCGCATTCCCAGAGAAGGCACTCAAGAAGTGGCTCCTCGCTAAGGACGAGAACCGTGATGCAGCTAAGCTCGACGAGAACTTCCCTAAGATGATGGAGGACCTCACCTGGCAGCTCATCGAGGAGAAGATCGTTGCTGCTAACGATATCAAGCTCACCGACGAGGAGATCAAGGAGGAGGCTAAGATCGCTATCTCTGCTCAGATGGCTCAGTACGGTATGGCTAACATCCCAGCTGAGTACCTCAACCAGTATGCTGAGAGCATCGTGAAGGATGAGAAGCAGCGTGCACAGCTCCGCGACAACGCTATGGCTCGCAAGATCATGGCTACTATCAAGGGTGCTGTTAACATCGAGAACAAGGAGGTTTCTATCGAGGACTTCCAGAAGCTCTTCGCTTAATCCTCTCTGATATAGATAAATGAATAGTCCCGATTCGGAAACGAGTCGGGACTTATTCTTTTAAAACCTTAC
>JAUNCV010000051.1:0-8521 GCA_030526445.1 Bacteroidales bacterium
AAGGGCATTGAACTCATCACGTTCAAACAAGCCTATTCGGAGAAAAAATAAATATTATAAAAAAAGAAATAACATAACAAGCTACTATGAAAAAGTCAATGATTGTGGTTTGCGCAGCTATGATGGCCGGTTCGATGTTTGCACAGCAGAACCTCTTTGGCCCTGCGCAGGTGAAATCACCAGAGATTAACCCAGATGGTACCATCACCATCCGTTTCAAAGGCCCAAAGGCTAAGACCGTAAAGGTAGAAGGCGACTTCCTGCCTGAGAAGTTGATTGAAACCCCACAGGGCGTATGGGCTATTCACCCAGCAGCCGACCTGGTAGAGGGCAAAGATGGAATCTGGGAATACACCACTCCAGAACCTGTTCCAGCAGACTATTACACCTATACTTTGACCATCGACGGCGTAAAGACTGTAGATCCTGCCAATGTGTACATCAACCGCGATGTAGCTACCATCACCAACCAGCTCATCGTAAGCCGTGAGAAGGGCGACAATGGCGACCTCTTCTCGGTAAACGATGTACCACACGGCACTGTTCGCTCAATGTGGTACTACAGCAAGGAGCTCGGCACCAACCGCCGTATCACTGTATATACCCCAGCCGGCTATGAGACTTCGGGCAAAAAATATCCTGTATTCTACCTGCTGCATGGTGCTGGTGGCGACGAGACCGCTTGGTACACCCAGGGTCGCGCCACCCAGATTCTCGACAACCTGATTGCAGCCGGCAAGGCAGAGCCAATGATCTTGGTTATGACCAATGGCAACGCATGGGATACTGCCGCTCCTGGTGAAAGCTCAGAGGGTTTCCAGCAGCCAGGCGCATTGACCCTCAACCGAGAGGGCACCAAGGAGGCTGCTTTCGAACTTCACTTCCCAGACGTAATGAAATTTGTAGAGAAGAACTTCCGCTGCAAGACCGATAAGAACTCTCGCGCTATTGCAGGCCTTTCGATGGGAGGTTTCCACAGCCAGGCAATCTCTCGCTACTATAACCAGAAGTTTGGTTATGTAGGTCTCTTCTCAGGTGCAACCGGTGGTGTCCAGGCCCTCAGCCAGAAGCCTCAGGAAAGCCCTGTATATACCCAGTTTGATGCAGACTTCGCTAAGCAATTTGCTAAAGGTAAGGAGCCAAAACTCTTCTACATTGCTTGCGGTAAAACCGACTTTGTGATGCCTGGTGTAAAGGCTCTCCGCGAGTATATGGATCAGCACAACTACAAGTATGAGTATAACGAGAGCGAGGGTGGCCACATCTGGCGCAACTGGCGTAACTATCTCGTAGAATATGCACAAAAGATCTTCAAGTAATATTTACAAATAGAAAATTGACAATTATCTTATGAAAAAATATATTCTCGCTGCCGCTGCTCTTCTGACAGCAACCGCAGGCTTTGCACAGCAAGCTCTTTGGGGCCGTGCTGCAGTTAAGTCGCCAGAAATCAACACTGATAAGACTGTAACTTTCCGCATCCATGCTCCTAAAGCTGTTAAGGTTGAAGTGACTGGTGATTTTCTTCCTACCCAGAAGATCGAAACTCCATTTGGCACATTCGATGCTCCAGGGTATGCAGACTTGAAAGAGGGTAAGGATGGCATTTGGGAATTCACTACCCAGGCCCCTATTTCTCCAGAACTCTATACCTATACATTCCGTGTAGATGGCCAGACCATGATCGATCCTGCCAATGTGTATATCAACCGCGATATCAACAACCTTTCGAGCATTCTCTTGGTAGATGGCAATGAGCTCACCAACCACTTTAAGGTGAACGATGTGCCTCATGGTACCGTGAGCAAGATTTGGTATCACTCAAAGCACGAGGGCATTGATCGTCGTCTCACCGTATATACCCCTGCTGGCTATGAGACTTCGGGCAAGAGCTACCCTGTTTTCTACCTGCTTCACGGTATTGGCGGCGACGAAGAGGCTTGGTACACCCAGGGCCGCGCAACCCAAATTCTCGACAATCTGATTGCCGAGGGTAAAGCAGAGCCAATGATCGTGGTTATGACCAATGGCAACATCTCGCAGCACGCAGCTCCAGGCGAAGGCCCAGAAGGCATGATTCCTGTAACCATGCAGTTGCCAAAGACCATGGAGGGTACCTTCGAGACCTGCTTCCCTGAGGTAGTGAAGTTTGTTGACAAGACCTATCGCACCAAGGCTCAGAAGAAGTATCGTGCTATCGGAGGTCTGTCAATGGGCGGTTTCCACTCATGCCACATCTCTAAGCAATACCCTGAGATGTTCAATTATGTAGGTCTCTTCTCTGCTGCTATCAACAAGGAGAGCGGCACTTCTGAAATCTATGAGAACTTCGACCAGAAGCTCGACACCCAGTTCAACAAGAAGAACCGCCCAGCGCTCTACTACATTGCTATCGGAAATACCGACTTCCTCTACAAGGACAATATGGAGTTCAAGGCAAAACTTGAGGCCAAGGGCTATCCATTTGTTTACAAGGAGACCGATGGTGGCCACATTTGGCGCAACTGGCGTATCTATCTTGATGATTTCGTTCCACGTTTGTTTAAGTAAATATTCATTATGAAAAAAAATCTTATACTGGCGACTGTGGCCATTATGACCGCTACTGCAGGCTATGCCCAGCAGGCTCTTTGGGGCGGCGGTGAAATCAAGTCACCTGAGATTAATCCAGACCATACCGTCACCTTCCGCATCCAGGCACCTAAGGCTGTCAAAGTGCAGGTGAGCGGCGACTTCCTGCCCGAAACCCTCATCGACACCCCACAGGGCAAGTGGGCAGTCAATCTGCCTGCCGACCTCAAGGAGGGTAAGGATGGCATTTGGGAATTTACCACAGCAGAACCTCTCGAGGCCAACTACTATACCTACAACTTCATTGTCGATGGCAAAAAGGAGCTCGACTTGATGAATGTATTTGTGAACCGCGATGTAAAGACGCTCACCAATTACTTCATCATCACTCGCGAAAAGGGTGATCAGGGCGATCTTTTCTCGGTAAACGATGTGCCACACGGCACTGTTCGCACTTGCTGGTACGATTCTCCATCGCTCGGTATGAAGCGCCGCATGACCGTATATACCCCAGCCGGCTACGAAACTTCGGGCAAGAGCTATCCTGTGTTCTACCTGTTGCATGGCAGCGGTGGCGACGAAGAGGCATGGTTCTCCCAGGGCCGTGTTACTCAGGTGCTCGACAACCTGATCGCTTCGGGCAAGGCACAGCCAATGATTTTGGTCATGACCAACGGCAATGCTTATGAGCAGGCTGCTGCAGGTCAGGCTCCTGGCGGTTTCAAACAGCCAGAGATGGTAATGGGCGGCGTAAAACCTGGAATGAAGGAGGCTGCGTTCGAGCTCTCTTTCCCAGAGGTACGCAAGTATGTAGAGAAACAGTTCCGCACACTGAGCGGCAAGAAGAACCGTGCTATTGCTGGTCTTTCGATGGGCTCGTTCCACTCTGAGCACATCTCGAAGTACTATGCTGGCGAGTATGGCTACATTGGCCTCTTCTCGGGTGCCAGCGCGGGCGATGGCCGTCGCGGCAAAGATGAAGCAGGCGTTTGCCCTGTTTACAGCAACTTCGACAAACAGATGGCCAACCTGTTCAGTCCAAAGAATAAGCCATACCTTTACTACATCGCTATCGGCAAGACCGACTTCCTCAAAGAGGCTAACGATGGCATGCTCAAGTATATGGACGAGCATGGCTATCCATACGAGTATAAGGAGACCGAAGGCGGCCACATCTGGCGCAATTGGCGAACCTATTTCATTGATTTCTCACAGAAGATCTTTAAGTAAAAATCACCCCTTCCTCATTTGGGGAAGGGGATTTACCCCATTAGGATATGAAGAAAATTATGCTTGCTGCTGCAACTGCTACTCTTATGGCAAGTTGTGGCGAAAAGGAGCTCAAGCTCCAAGAGAACAACATAGACCAGATCGTCAAGGCAATGACCCTTGAGGAGAAGGCAGCTTTAGTTGTTGGTGTAGGTATGGACAGCGGCGAAGAGGGACTTTCGGCTACCATCGGCGCACAGGCTGAACTTGTACCAGGTGCCGCTGGTTCGACCCATGCTATTGCCCGCCTCGGCATTCCTGCTACCGTATTGGCCGATGGTCCTGCTGGCCTTCGCATCAACCCAACCCGAGAAGGTGATGAGCAGACCTACTACTGTACCCACTTCCCTATCGGTACACTCTTGGCTTCTACCTGGAACCAGGAACTCGTAGAAGAGGTAGGTAAGAGCATCGGTGAAGAAGTACGCGAGTATGGTGCAGATGTGCTCCTCGCCCCAGCACTCAACATTCATCGTAATCCATTGAATGGCCGCAACTTTGAGTACTATTCTGAGGATCCTCTCATTTCGGGCAAGACCGCAGCTGCATACGTTCGTGGTATCCAGAGCCAGAATGTAGGCACCTCAATCAAACACTTTGCCTTTAACAACCAAGAGACCAACCGCACTGGTAATGACGCTCTTATCTCGACCCGTGCTATGCGTGAAATCTATCTGAAGGGCTTTGAGATTACCGTTAAGGAATCAGATCCATGGACCATCATGACCTCATATAATAAGATCAATGGCACATACACTTCTGAGGAGCCAGAACTCGTTGAGACCATATTGCGCAATGACTGGGGATACAAAGGCGTAGTGATGACCGACTGGTATGGTGGCAAAGATGCATGTGCACAGATGCATGCTGGCAATGACATGCTTCAGCCAGGTCGCCCATCACAGTATCACGAAATCATCGATGGCGTAAACAATGGTACTTTGGCACAGGCCGACCTCGACCGCAATGTAAAACGCATTCTCGAATACATAGTTCGCACCCCTCGCTTCAAGGGATATCAGTATAGCAACAAGCCTCAGCTCGAAGCTCATGCTGCCGTAACTCGCCAATGCGCTGCTGAAGGTATGGTTTTGCTCGAAAACAAGAACAACACCCTGCCACTCAGCAAGGAAGTTAAAAAAATGGCACTCTATGGCATCACTTCTTACGACTTTATTGCAGGTGGTACAGGTTCTGGCAACGTAAACCGCGCCTATACCGTGAGCCTCGTTGATGGTCTCAACAATGCCGGCATTCAGGTGGACGAAACCGTTAAGGCTAAGTATGTAGCATATCAGGAGAAGGTTGCCGCCGAAAAAGCCGCTAAAAAAGATGATAATTTCCTTGCAGCATTCCTTCCACAGCCACTCCCTGCAGAAATTATTCCTTCTTCAGCCGAGCTCTCAGCCGCAGTTAAGGCCAACGACGCAGCTATCATCACCTTGGGCCGCATCTCAGGCGAGTTCCTCGATCGCACTGTTGATAACTTCAACCTTTCAAAGGAAGAGCAGGCGCTCATCGCACAGGTAAGCAAAGCATTCAAGGCTGCCGGCAAGAAGGTTATTGTTGTGCTCAACATTGGTGGCGTAATCGAGACCAAGTCTTGGAAGAACACCCCTGATGCTGTGCTCCTCGCTTGGCAAGCAGGTCAGGAAGGTGGCAATTCGGTTGCCGATGTGCTCACCGGTAAGCAGTCTCCTTCAGGCAAGCTCACCATGACCTGGCCAAACTCATTCACCGACCACAAGTCAAGCGAAAACTTCCCTCGTGCTGAAAAGTTCCAGCTTGACCTTAGTACCTTCATGGGCAAAGAGGCCGAGAAGAAAGAGCCTGTTGAGACCTATGACTGGACCAACTATGAGGAAGGCATTTATGTTGGCTATCGCTGGTTCGACACCCAGAAGATGGCAGTTTCTTATCCATTCGGCTATGGTTTGAGCTACACAACATTTGAGTATAGCAACGCCAAGGTTGAGAACAATGGTCAGCAGCTCACTGTCACCGTCGATGTCAAGAACACTGGCAAAGTTGCGGGCAAGGAGGTTGTTGAGCTCTATGTAACCGCACCTCAAGGTCAGCTTGACAAGCCTGCACAGGAACTTAAGGCATTCGCAAAGACCAACGAACTCAAGGCAGGCGAGTGCCAGACCATTACTCTCAATGTCCCTGTAACCGACCTCGCTTCATTCTCTGAAAAAGAGTCTGCTTGGGTAGTGGATGCTGGCCAGTACAACATCCATATCGGTGCATCAAGCCGTGACATCCGCTGCGAACTCTCTGCTGAAGTTAACGCACAGAGTACAAAGGTTAGCGATGTTCTCAAGAGCAAGTAAAAGGATTATCTGAATCTTCTTAAAAATAAACAGGAGCACGAAGGTTGGTACGTCTACCAAACCTTCGTGCTTTTGTTTTGTTATGATGTATCCAAAATTCAATTAATCCCTTCGACCAATATCTCTGATTCGGCCAAAAGCATTTCTGATTTCCATTGCAATGCGTCTTGCTTCAAGTGACCAAGACTCATCATCATTGATTGAATACATCTTAGTCTCCTTAGCCCCTGTAGTGCGAGACTTTAATTCAACTACCTGGTCCTTCTCGAAATAAATTCTTACATCAGAAAGATCTCCCTCATATTCATCGCCTCTGTAGTAAACAAATATCGGCTCGCCTTTCTTATCGTAAAGAAATTCCCAATACAGTTTCCGATCAGTCACATTATATGACATGCGAGCAAAATACAAGTCAGCATCCCAGAACATAAATCCCTCTTCACCGGTTTCAGACCAATGACTATCAAAAAATAACTCAATAGTCTTTTCCTGATAACCAATACCAGCCACATTTTCGTTCGACTTTATTGTCATACTTGCAGGGCGTTCTTGAGGAAGTTCTGCAGCCTTACCAATCTTGATTTCCTCCTGCACTTTATTATACACTAACCTGACACCGGCCATAATCTCTTTAGCAGTCTTGTTCTGTGCAGCAACAGTAACAAACATACTCAAAGCCGTAAAAACTACAAAAAGCTTCTTCATAAGCCACTTATTTTTAATTAGTTTATTGGCAAAGATAGAGTTTATTTTCGAATAGCAGGATACAAATATCCTGTTTTTTGCTAATTTTCTCTTTATTTTACTAAATAAACCTTTTTTTCACTATGAAAGATAAAAAAGACCGGCGCAATCCTGCGGCGGTCTTTTGTGGTTTTTATTCAAACCAAATCAATCACTATGGTATAAGTTTAATGGTTAGAGAGATGGTAAATACACACACAATACAAATCCCATGCCGCAAAGATAGAAAAATTAAGTGACTTATCCAAACAAAAAATGCAAAAAGTGCCCGTAGTTTGAAAAATAATATCTATCTTTGCGGCAAATAAACTATAAACCTCATGAAAATTGTCTATATCGTGGCCATGGTGGCCGAAGCAAAACCTTTTATTGAACATTATGGTGTTGAACTACAAGAAGGATTCTTTGCCCCTCTCCCTTGTATGTGCTATAAAGCAGAAGTTCATAATAACGAACTCTATGTGGTGCTCAATGGCCAGCAACACGGAAGCGACCTCGTAGGCTGTGAAGCAGCTTCAGTAGCAACCCTCAGCGCTATTCAAAAAATAAACCCAGACATTATCATCAACTCAGGAACCTGTGGTGCCTTCAAAAGCAATGGTGCTGAGATTGCGGATGTATATCTGGGCAATGCTGTCATGTTCCATGACCGACGCGTACCAGGCGATGACGAATGGGGCACACAGGCTTTGGGCAACTACCCAGTTTATGACAAAGTACTCGAGATGGCCGATGCCCTTGGCTTCAAAACTGGCAAAGTAACCACAGGCTCTTCGCTCGACATGCAGCCTTGCGACAAAGAAATCATTGAGCAGAATGGTGGTGAATTAAAGGATATGGAAGGTGCAGCAGTTGCCTTTGTGTGCAGTCTCTTCCAGAAGCCTATTCTCTTTGTAAAAAGTGTGACCGATCTCTGTGACAGTGGAGCTGAGACCTTTGAGGAGTTCTCAAAAAATTTGGCTAAGGCGAGCGAAGCACTCAAGGAGGCCAATATCAAAATCATCGACTACTTAACCAAGTGAGTAGCACCCTGCTATGTTACAAATTCGCTGCAAAAACAATAATACTACCCGTAGCTTTCCCGAAGGTAGCACACTGCTCGAAATCCTGAAAGGTTTTCCAGAGCTTGAATTCAATTACCCTGTGGTTTCGGCCAAAGTGAACAACGCCTCTCAAGGTCTCAGATATAAGGTTTGGCAGAACCGTGATGTGGAATTTATCGAACTCTCAGACCCAAGCGGTATGAGAGCCTATACCCGCTCACTCTGCTTTGTGCTCTACAAAGCAGCCTCCGACCTATTTCCCGAATGTCGTCTCTATGTAGAGCATAGCATCTCGGGCGGCTTCTACTGCAACTTCTACACAGAAGGTGCCAACAGAGCTTCGATCGAAGATGTAGCCAAAATCAGAGCACGTATGCAAGAGATTATTGATGCAGACATGCCCTTCCGACACAATGAGGCTCCAACCGAAGAGGCTGTGCACATCTTCCGTGAACGAGGTTTTCTTGACAAAGTAAAATTGCTAGAAACCTCAGACCGCATCTATTGTGATTACTACACACTGGGCGATACTGTTGATTATTACTATGGTGCACTTCTCCC
>JAUNCV010000051.1:8531-12364 GCA_030526445.1 Bacteroidales bacterium
GGGCCTTGAACCTTATGAACAAGGACTTCTGCTGCGCATGCCACATCCACACCAGCCCAACCAACTTTGTCCTATGTGCCAACAGCCCAGAACTTTCGAGACTTTTTCTGAGTATGTTCGTTGGAATGTAATCATGGGCTTGACCAACGTGGGCGATGTAAACAATGCCATCCGAAACGGCCAAGCTTCAGACCTCATTCAGGTGAGCGAAGCTCTCCAAGAGAAAAAAATCGTAAAGATAGCAGAGGACATCTATGAACGCTACAACAGTTCAGACAGACCTTGCCGACTGGTGCTGATTACAGGCCCTTCCTCAAGTGGTAAGACCACCTTTTGCAAGCGCCTATCCATTCAACTCAAAGCCTGTGGCCTGAAGCCGATTTCTTTCTCGACCGACGACTATTTCGTTAATCGAACAGACACGCCTAAATTCCCCGACGGACGCTACGACTTCGAAAACATCGCTGCTGTTGATAGCGCAACCATGGAGCGCGACCTTAATGCCCTGCTTCGTGGCGAAAAAGTAGAAATTCCGGAATATAACTTCCGTACCGGTTTGCGCGAATACAATGGCAAGAAACTTAAATTGGGCCGAAACACGGTACTGCTTATTGAAGGCATCCACGCCCTCAACCCATTGCTCACTACACAGATTGACGACTCATTGAAGTATAAAATCTACATTTCGACCCTCACCAGTATCTCTCTCGATGACCATAACTCCATCCCAACGCGCGACAACCGATTGCTTCGACGCATCATTCGAGACTATAACAAGGGCGCATTTTCAGCCCGTGAAACCATAGCTCAGTGGCCCTCAGTGTGTGATGGTGAAGAGAAATGGATTTTCCCCTTTCAGGAAAATGCCGATGCTATGTTCAACTCTGCCATGAACATTGAGTTTGCCGTGCTTCGCAATTATGCAGAACCTATTTTGGCAAGCGTGCCCAAAAACACCCCCGAATATGCCGAGGCACACCGACTGCTGAAGTTCATCCATTACTTCAATCAGGTGTCAGACAAAGAGATTCCTCCAACCTCCATTATGCGCGAATTCGTGGGCGGCTCAAGCTTCAAATATTGACACGCGCACATATTATATTTTTATAAGAGACCAAAATATTCGAGAAAAAATAAAAAAATTACAACCCACCCGTTGGTCAATTCGAAGGAAAATATTATTTTCGCAACCGAAAACTGCGATAACGAAAAAAGTTCAACAATATTTATAACTTCGATGAAAACCAATCTCAAGAAAGTCCTTGTCCTGGGCTCAGGTGCCCTCAAAATCGGACAGGCAGGTGAGTTCGACTACTCTGGTAGCCAGGCGCTCAAGGCGCTTCGCGAAGAAGGCATCAGTTCCGTACTGGTGAATCCTAACATTGCTACTATTCAGACAAGTGAAGGTATTGCTGACAAGGTTTATTTCCTGCCAGTCAATACCTTTTTTGTTACCGAAATCATCAAGAAGGAGCGCCCAGACGGCATTATGCTGGCTTGGGGTGGCCAGACAGGTTTGAATGTCGGCACCGAGCTGCACCTCACTGGCGTGCTCAAAGAGTATGGCGTACAGGTGCTTGGCACCAGCGTTGAGGCTATCATGAACACTGAGGACCGCGACCTCTTCGTCAAGGAACTCAACAAGGTGGACCTCAAGGTGCCAGTAAGCCAGGCTTGCGAAACTATGGACGAGGCTGTTGCCGCTGCCCGCAAGATCGGCTACCCAATCATGATTCGCTCAGCATACGCTCTCGGTGGCCTCGGTTCAGGTGTCTGCAAGACCGAAGAGGAATTCAAGGAAATCGCTGAGTCTGCATTCACTTTCGCACCTCAGGTACTTGTTGAAGAGAGCCTGAAGGGCTGGAAGGAGATTGAGTTCGAATGCATCCGCGATGCCAACGACCGTTGCTTCACTGTGGCTTCGATGGAAAACTTCGACCCACTCGGCATCCACACTGGCGAATCGATCGTTGTTGCTCCTACTTGCTCTCTCCGCGACGAGCAGGTAAAGATGCTTCAGGACATTGCTGTTAAGTGTGTGCGTCATCTCGGCATCGTAGGCGAGTGCAACATTCAGTATGCTTTCAACGCAGAGACCAACGACTACCGTATCATTGAGATCAACGCTCGTTTGAGCCGTTCTTCTGCTTTGGCCTCTAAGGCTACCGGCTATCCTTTGGCCTTCGTTGCTGCCAAGATTGCTCTCGGCTACACCCTCGACCAGATTGGCGAGATGGGTACCAAGAACTCTGCATACGTGGCTCCTGAGCTCGACTACATGATCTGCAAGATTCCTCGTTGGGACTTGACCAAGTTTGCAGGCGTAAGCCGCAAAATTGGTTCTTCAATGAAGTCGGTAGGCGAAATCATGTCTATCGGCCGTTCATTCGAGGAAATGCTTCAGAAGGGTCTCCGTATGATTGGTCAGGGCATGCACGGCTTTGTTGGCAACGACCACACCAAGTTCGAAAACCTCGACGAGGAGCTTGCAAACCCAACCGACCTCCGCATCTTCGCTATTGCTCAGGCACTCGAAGAGGGCTACACTGTAGAGCGTATCGAGGAGTTAACCAAGATTGATCCTTGGTTCATCGAGCGCATGAAGAATATCGTTGACTACAAGCACAAGCTCGAGAGCTACAACAGCCTTGAGGAGTTGCCAGCCGACGTGCTTCGCGAAGCTAAGGTGCTCGGTTTCTCAGACTTCCAGATTGCCCGCTTCGTTATCAAGCCAGAGAATGGCAACATGGAGAAGGAGGTTCTCGCTGTTCGTGCCGCTCGTAAGCAGAACAACATCCTCCCAGCTGTAAAGCGTATCCCAACCGTAGCAAGTGAGCATCCAGATCTCACCAACTACCTCTATATGACTTATGCCGTTGAGGGCCACGACATCAACTATTATAAGAATGAGAAGAGCGTTATCGTACTCGGCTCGGGTGCATACCGCATCGGTTCTTCGGTTGAGTTCGACTGGTGTTCGGTTAACGCTATTCAGACCGCTCGCAAGCTTGGCTACAAGTCAATCATGATCAACTACAACCCTGAGACCGTATCTACCGACTACGATATGTGCGACCGTCTCTACTTCGATGAGCTCTCATTCGAGCGTGTGCTCGATGTCATCGATCTCGAGTCACCTCGCGGTGTGATTGTCTCTGTAGGTGGTCAGATTCCTAACAACCTCGCTATGAAGCTCCATCGCCAGAGTGTTCCTGTGCTTGGTACTTCGCCTGTGAATATCGACCGTGCTGAGAACCGTGGTAAGTTCTCTGCTATGCTCGATAAGCTCGGCATCGATCAGCCAAAGTGGAGCGCACTCACCTCTATGGACGATGTGAAGAAGTTCATCGACGAAGTGGGCTATCCTGTTCTCGTTCGTCCTTCGTACGTGCTCTCGGGCGCTGCTATGAATGTATGCTACGATGATGAGGAGTTGAAGCGCTTCCTCGAGATGGCTTCTGAGGTATCTAAGGAATATCCTGTAGTTATCTCTCAGTTCATGACCGAGACCAACGAGATCGAGTTCGATGCAGTAGCACAGAACGGCGAAATCGTAGAATACGCTATCTCTGAGCACATCGAATATGCAGGTGTTCACTCAGGCGATGCTACCATGTGCTTCCCTGCACAGCAGATTAGCTTCGCAACCGTTCGCCAGATCAAGAAGATTGCCCGCGCTATTGCTAAGGAGCTCAACATCTCTGGTCCATTCAACATGCAGTTCCTTGCCAAGGGTCGCGATGTGAAGGTGATCGAGTGCAACCTCCGTGCTTCACGTTCATTCCCATTCGTATCAAAGGTGCTCAAGCGCAACTTCATCGAGACTGCTACCC
>JAUNCV010000234.1 GCA_030526445.1 Bacteroidales bacterium
TGGAGTGTGGAAGCCAAATACCTTGCGGCGCTTCTTCTCTGACTTTGCCATTTTTGCTAAAGGAATTAATGGTTAATATTGAATTTTGTTATATTTCTCTTATCAAATCCCGGGATCTCTTTGACTGAAATCCCGAGATTTATTTCTTTTCAATTACTTAGTGCTGAAAGCGTAAACAGTGGTCTGCTTGTAGGTCTCGCCTGGAGCAAGGATGCACTGTTCGAAGTTTGTCTGGTTGATGCAGTCAGGGTGATGCTGAGCCTCGAAGCAGATGCCCGAGCGACGTGGGAACTTGCAGTTGCCCACACCGATGGTGCCGTCGAGGAAGTTGCCTGAGTAAACCTGCAAACCTGGCTCGGTGGTGTAGGTTTTGAGCACACGGCCGGTCTCTGGATCCTCGCATACAGCTGCAAGAGTGAGCTCGCCCTCGTTCTTCTGGTTGATGCAGAAGCTGTGGTCAATGCCCGAACCGTTCTTGATCTGAACATCATCCATATCGATGCGCTCAGCAATCACGGTTGGCTGGCGGAAGTCGAATGGAGTGCCCTCAACTGGAGCCTTCTCACCGAAAGGAATTGCGATTTCATCAACTGGGATATACTTGTCGCAGTTCAGGGTGAGTACATTATTGATAATAGAAGGAGTCTCAGCCTTGATACCGCCCAGGTTGAAGAATGAGTGGTTGGTCAGGTTGCAGAGAGTCTTCTTGTCGGTGGTTGCCTTATAGTCGATGCGAACCTCGTTCTCGTCGGTGAGGGTGTAGGTCATCTCAATGCTGAGCGTGCCAGGGAATCCCTCTTCGCCGTCGGCCGAAACATACTTCAGCACGAGGGTCTGCTTGTTGGTCTGCTCAGCGTCCCACACATGGTGCGAGAAACCGCGGAGACCGCCGTGCAGGCAGTTGGTGGCATTGTTCTGAGGCAGGGTGTACTCCACACCGTCAATCGAGAACTTGCCGTTAGCGATACGGTTGCCGTAGCGGCCGATGGCAGCACCCAGATAAGGGTTCACCTCCTTCACCATATCGTCAATGTTGCTCAAGCCGAGCACAACATTGTCCATATTTCCGTTACGGTCGGGCATCATGAGTGTTACAATGATACCGCCGTAGTTACAAACGCACATTTCAGCACCCTGCTTGTTCTCAAGAACATAGAGGGCGGTATTCTTGCCGTCAACAACGGCTTCGAATCGTTTTGGCTCAAGGCCAGATTTTGTAGACATAGTAGTTAGATGTTAAAATTCGGCGCAAAGGTAGTAATAGTTTTTCAAACTACCAAATCTGCTTGCCGCAAAAAGAGTGTGCTCTACACATTGCCGAACATTTTGCAACCTTAACTTGTCCATTTAGGGATATTATTTTAAATAATGTGCAAAAAAATCCAATCGGAATAGTGAAAAATTGCCATGTTCATAAAAACAAGTAACTTTGCAAAACTTCAAACACAAAACTCAAACAAAACTCAAAATATAACGTAATGAAAGCTTATGTATTTCCGGGACAGGGTTCCCAGAGTGTAGGTATGGGCAAAGCCCTGTACGAGTCAAATGAGCAGGCAAAGGCATTGTTCGAAAAGGCCAACGAAATTCTCGGTTTCCGCATCACCGACCTGATGTTCGAAGGCACTCCTGAAGATCTTGTTCAGACCAAGGTTACTCAGCCAGCCGTATTCCTTTGCTCTGTTATTCCAGCCATCGTCGAGGGCATTGAGCCAGACATGGTAGCTGGTCACTCACTGGGCGAATTCTCTGCTCTTGTGGCTTGTGGCGCTCTTTCGTTCGAGGATGCTCTTGTTCTCGTGAGCAAGCGTGCTATGGCTATGCAGAAGGCGTGCGATGCTAATCCTGGCACCATGGCTGCTGTGCTTCAGCGCAACATTGTTGTGACCGATGAGCAGATGGAGGAGGTTTGCGCTGCT
>JAUNCV010000052.1:0-221 GCA_030526445.1 Bacteroidales bacterium
CTCCGAGATTCCTCCGAGTTACCTCCGAGTTGATATCGAGTTGCTTCGGCACCTCCCCATTTTCTGTATATTTATACAAAAACACCACCTAAACCTCAATGTTAGCTTCGGGTTTAGGTGGTGGTTAGTTATAGGGTTAAATTAGTAGCAATTTACTTGTAACAGCATTATGGTATAAGATTTTCTGGAACTGGAATGAGTGCCCAACGAGCTTTTGTATC
>JAUNCV010000052.1:231-12255 GCA_030526445.1 Bacteroidales bacterium
GGTCATAAAAACGCTACTTCCATTTCCGCTGCTATATATAACGTAAGCTGGATACTCCTGATCGTTAATAACACATGACTGATTAGCCACCTCAGCAATTGTAAAAATTTGATCAGCTACATCAACCATATCTACATTCTGACCAACAGCGATGTCTCCAAAAGTCTTGCCTGCATTGGTAATTTGATAATAAGCACAACGTGGCACCTGCTCTAACATGAAGAAGAACTCTGAGGTCTGCTGCATTAGTGCATACTCAGCACTGTTGCCACCATTCTTGATGCCAACAACACCAATTTCTGTTCCATGTACATCGCCTACTTGTTTAGGATAGCCCTCCTCGTAGGTTACTTCCCAACCTTCATCGCCAGGTTCTCGGCCTTCAGAATCAGCAATTTCATGTCCGTCGTTAATTTGATCAGCCTCTTCCTGTGTTGCAATGATATGTGGAATCTCTGCCTGCTGCACAAACATATAGTAACCTGTTGCGAATGGGTAAATAGCAACAGAGATATTCACGAAATCACTGCAACCTGCAGTAGCAGTTGCCTTTACGCGCACCTGAACGTAGCCTTCTTTCAAGCCTTCAATGATACCAGGTGTGGTTACATCTGTCCAATCTGTGTAAACTCTTACAGTTTCTCCATTTTCAACAGTCTTGAATAGCTGACGATACTCCATGGCGGTAGTGATGCCACTATGCTCTACCTTACCATCAGAAGCGCCCTTTATTGAGACTGGTGTAACTGCTGCGTTCTCAAGATTCGGCTTTTCTGCTGCTGGCAAAAATGTAAGGTTATTTACAACCTCAGCTCCATTGATCAAGAAGCTGGACAAAACCACATCACCTCTAAAAGTGTAATAGTATGTACCATTTTCTTCATCGACACAGAAGATTTCCGTCTCATCATCATAATACTCAATTACAAAATATCTTTCCTTTTGATATGCAAGAATTTCACCATCATAGTAATCTGTCTCATCTTGCCCAACAATTATAACCTTTGTCAGTTTATATTTGGAATTCAGACGTTCGAAGCCATATATTACCGATTCTTGAGTATTATCTGGATTTACAAATGTAAACTCTACAGTAGCACCCTCTTCGAACATAGCCGCGAGTTCAGGCGTTTCGTCGAGAATTGGGAGAACAGTGTGAGTTGCGGTTACATCTTCGTCTCCTGGACCAATTATTAAATTGCCTTGATTATCTTGAGACAATGACCAATAAATAGCATTCCCACTTGGGAGCAAATTATCAGACCAAAGAATCAAATCTGGACCACTTGGAATGAAGATTGAGTTATCGCTATAATCACCATCACCATAAAATTTGTAACCCCATACACCTTCAGCATTTTGGCAATAATTAGTCAAACAGCCGAGCCACAATCCTTCAAGATTATCTGCGCCTGTCGTACGCCAATTCTCGCCCCAAACATATTCGGCGCCCTTCTTGGCAGCCTCAGTGAAGGTCATAGGTTCTGCTACAACCTGAGTAGCGAACTTTGGACCGTTCTCCCAGAGCTGAACCCAAGTCTGAGTGGTCTCAACACCATTGATGGTAGCAATAGCCTCACCACGCGAACCCTCAGGGATAAACTCCGTCAGTGTCACGTTGTAGAGATGAGCATTTTCGAGCTGCTTAGGTGCGCGAATTTCACGGCCTGTGCTGCTAACAATGCTGCACTTAGCATCGGATATTGCAGGAGCATAAACCTTCTCACCTGCCGGAATGGTGATAACTGAAGCATACGAGATATCGTCTGTTGTATAAGATTTAAGTCCTTCTCTTGGATCATCAAAGTAAACATCAGAAACATAACCATTATCTTTTTTGAGCACAATCTGCTTATCGCTCTTTGTTGGGTTTGATACACACAACAAAGGATATTCTATAGTAAGATTGGCCGATAGGGTATTATCAGAGACGCTAATATCATCATAATATGCAAATAATAAGCAATCCGTCTCCCCATTTTCGACAGAGAAAGTGGCAGGAAGATATCCATTATAGAACGTACCATAAGTCAGAGACCAAATATCTTCCAACTCAACGCCTGCTGGCAAATTGGCCGAGAAGATCTTACCATCGTAAATGAATTCAAACGGTTGAGAATAATCGCACCAAGCGGTAATCACATCTCCCTCTTTCCATCCTTTGATGGTGAAGTCGTTGCCTTCTCCCTCTTCAATCAGCGCACGGCCCTCAGCGCCACCGGTAGTGGCGTTGAGATACACGACGCGATCGGATAGAGGAGCCTGAGGTGTTACAGGTTCCACAGCCTCGTCGTTGCACGAGGTGAATATCGTGGACATGGCCAGCATCATGGCGCTGGCTGCATATATATATCGTTTCATAATGTTCTTACGGTTTAGACGTTGTTAATTTTCTTATTCCCACTCTTCTCCCTCGAGCTTGATACCCTCATTGTTGGTACCAATACCAATACCCGGGTTCACAACAGGAGCCTCGCATGGAGTGCCGTTGAAGACTGGGCAGAGAAGTTGCTTTTGGGTGCTTGGCGCTCCTGTGCTATTAACAGAACTACCATACTCATTGTAGTTTAATAACAATGAACCACACGACAAATCTGAATTAATGTCCGAAGACCAAAGCTGGCAATAACCATTTTCACTGCTTGCTTCATACATTACAGGGACAAAGAGGCAAGCGTTATAATAGTATCCCCTACCATTAAACAAGAAGCCCCATTGATCATTCTTTTGTGTGTACCAAATATATATGTAATCAGAATAATAATTATTTGTATGTAAACCGTCCAACTCTGACTTAGATGGAGTATGCCAGTTCTCGCCCCAAATAAAGTCTTTTCCTGTTTGGTTAGCCTCATCAAACGAGAAGTAACCCATCACGTCATCAGGATTGACAGCAACATTGGTAGCAAACTTAGGACCACCGTCCCACAACTGTACCCAACTCTTGATTACAGTCTGGCCATTGATTATAGCCTCACCATGTCCAGAGATTGGCTCTGCAAGGATAGCACGAACAGATTGGCTTAAATAGCCTGATTCATCCTCAATCTTTGGCGCATAGTTTCCTAATTCCAAATATTTAATTTCATCGTAGCTAACACTTGTCGATGTCCAATAGTGACCCACACCAACAGCTCGTTGATCTACTCCTTCGTAATAACCACAACGAGGAAGGAAGATCTCATTATAAGCATACTCGCCAATACCTTTGAAAACATAGCCATTCAAACCCTGAATGCCCTTGTAATTCTCAACTCGAGTACCGCCATCGGTATATTTTGTATTAATCAAGTCAGAAAAAGCCTTATATGAAGGCATCTTCCAATTAGAACCCCAAAGCTTGGTAGCGGTGTCATCGTCACCAACGAGTTCTGAATTTCCTTGATTATATTCACTATTAGGATCCTTGTCAATAGAACCGCCCCAAGTGTAATATCCACCAAAGCATGCACTCTCATACTTTTTCTCACTATTTAGAGTCACCTCAGCAGTCACAGCGGTAGCGCCCACGTTCATGTCGGCAAACTTAGGTCCACCAGGCCAGAGCTGAGTCCAGCTAACAGGAGTCTCCTCCTCACTGTCTGGCGAAAGGCGAGCCATAGCGGTGCCATAAGAGCCTGCAGGACGAGGTTCGCCCACAATCATGCGATAGTGCTTGCCAGCCACGAGACCGGCATCGACAGTCTTGCGAATAGCGGTTTCGCCATTGAAGAGCTCTAACTTAATGCCCGCAGGCACAGCTACATAATAGGTGCCCTTGGCAGTAACGCTAAGGAGAGGAACAGCCTCGCTCTTTGTGGTGACATCGAAGAATGGTTCACCAGCGGCATCGAACTTGCCAGAGAGAGCTGTAACCCAGCCATTGCCACTCTTGACATTGAGCTTGAGACCATCCTCTTCGAAGTAAGCCACCTCGAGAATAGCCACCTGTGAGCGCAAAGCAATTTCAAGACCAGTGGCACCGGTGGTAGCAGAAGCTGTGCTACCAATCATGCCATAATGATTGGCTGCCGAAACAGCATCACCAGCCTGATAAACGAGGTCAAACTCGTGGCTTGGATAGAATGCAAACCAGTCGGTAGGCTCCTCAGTAACTTCGGCCACGGCGCTCGTGAAGCTCTCAGTATCGCGCTTGAAGGTATAAAACTCGCCATCAATTGCACTGTTGGTCACCGAGATATTGTCATTTTCTGTAAACTCGAAAGTCCAGTTGCTCAAACCCGTTGTGATGTTGGCGCGACCAGCAATTTCGTCGGCCAAAGTTGCCTTGAGCTCCATGCCTTTCTTGGCAGTATTCTGGCCACCAAGAACAGCTTCGTCATTGCTACAAGCTGTGAGACTCAGCGATGCAGCAAGTATTGCGAAATATTTAGTATTTTTCATAAAACACATTATTTAAAAGGTTTTCTGTTCTGACACGACTAATCTTCCCACACATTTTCGTTGCCTTCACCAATGTTGGTGTCGGCCGAAATGTTGCCGGTAGCCTTAACGGTCAGTTCGATAGTTTTGCTCACACCGCTGCCATCGGTAGCAGCAATGGTGATGGTGGCTGTACCCTGAGCATTGGCACGAACACCATACATTGTAGCATTGCCTGTGAACGGAACATTTGCGACAGAAACTACTTCTGGATCTGAACTTGTTACGCTCAAAGTTCCAATATCAGCGGCATCATCAGCATCGGCAAAGAACTCAAAGTAATCGCCAATCTTCATTACGCCATCTTCAGGATATTCGCCATAATAGCTAAATACGATCTCACTCACTGGAATAATAACAGTCAAAGTCACAGGATCGCTCACGAACTCGCTGCCATCGGTAGCCTTGGCTGTAATTTCAGCAGTGCCCTTGCCCACTGCAGTTACTTCGCCAGTCTTCTTATCAACAGTAACTACATCGGTGTTGCTCGAATACCACTCAACACCACTCTCGGTAGCATCGTCATTCACCTCGGCGCTGAACGGATAGGTCTTACCCTTCAGGAGAGTATTGTTATCAGGAATGCCAGTGATAGCGATATCGGTCACAGGTTGCTTCACAGTCACGTTGAAGGTCACGGTCTTGCCGCTGCCATCGTGTGCCGTACCGGTAACAGTAGCAGTGCCTGGAGCAACGGCTTCAATTTCGTAACCACCGTTCGGGTTGGTAACGATAGAGATGTTGTTGTTCGAAACTGTCCAGTCGATGGTTGGGTCTGAAGGGCTGTCGGCACCGGTTGGCTCAACACTGACAGGAATCAGCACATTGGCAAGACCTACAAAGGCCACAGGCTTGAAGTCGGCAGGCACGGTGATGGCGGTCACAGGCTGCAAGATTACGAACTCAACCTCGTCAACAACAGCCTGATCGCTGTTCGAAGTACAAGAAATCTTAACAGTGCCCTTCTGCTTGAAGGTGACATTACCATTCTGGTCAACAGTAGCCAAAGCCTCGTTGTTCGATTTCCATTTTACGCTGCGGTCGGTAGGAGTCTTATCATTTTCGCCCTCAAGATTGGCCGAAAGCTGCAGGGTTTCGCCCACATTGAAGCTATCGCCATCCTGAACACCTGTTGGCAGCGTGATTTCAACATCGGTCACCTGCACTGGTATGCCCACTACAATATTAAAGTATTGTGAAGAGATGCTCGAAGTGCCATCGCTGATGGTGAGGCTGGCGCTGAGTTTATCGCTGCCGAAGCCAGCAGCCAAGTTTTCGCCTGCCACTGTAACTTCAACATAGTCATTGACAAAGGCTACGCTAACCACATCGATGCTGTTAGCGCGGCTCTCGGTCTCAACATAATCGATCTTGAAATTATCCTTGCCACCCTCAACGGCCTTCTTGGCGGCCGAAACAGGGGTAACCTTAAACTTAAGTGTAGTGTAGCCAGAGGTTGCCACGAAGAGTGAACCATCGCTATAGGTAGGCACAGCCACGATAGAACGGATGCGGCCGGCAATTTCGTCAACACGGTCCTTCAGGTCCTTGAATCGGTCATTAAGTGCCTCAAAACGCTGCTCAACCTTGGCAATGTCAGCCTTGAGAGCATCGGTTGCCTCCTTCACGGCGGCAGCAATCTCCTTGGTGATGACACCATGGTTCTCTTCAATAGCCGCAGTGATGGCAGCCTGATAAGCCTCGGTTATCTCGACCTTAGCGCTATCAATAGCGGCCTCGAGTGTAGCCACCTGCTTCTCAACATCGGCCACCCCCTTCTTGAGCGAATCCACTTCGGTCTCAAGTTCTTCGTTCATCTCTGCTTTGAGTTTGGCAACCTGCTCTTCGAGCGATGCAATGGTAACATAACCCTGCAGCTGCTCATTGACCCAGGCCTTCATCGAAGCCTCAGTATCAGAGATTTTAGCCATCAAAGTGCTGTCGGTCTCAGCAATCTTGGCGCTGAGTGCAGCATCGACCGATGCCACTTTATCGGCAAGAGCCTCGCTGGTGCCCTTCACGGTTGCCAGTTCGCTCATCACGGCATTGTGCTGCTCGATGGTAGCAAAGGTGGCTTCGGCCCAGCTCTTCTGGCCCGAGATTGACTCATCGCAGTGTGCCTTAAGCTCTTCAATCTTGGCATCGAGGTTCTCGCTCTTCTTCTCGAGCACCTCTACGGCCGAAGTGATAGCCTGATTCTTGGTCACAAAGTCCTGACTCATGGATGCCACCTCTTTCTTCACGTTCTCTACGTGGCTTGAAAGAGCTGCCTGAGTCTGCTCAATGGCAGGAATGGAACTCTTGATGGCCTGTACCTGCTCCTGAATAGGGGCAATAGAGGTTTTTTCAATCTGTTCGACACGATCTTCAAGATCATTGACTTCAGATTTCACACACGAATTCATGGCCATGAGCACGCCCACAGCTATGAACAAGGACTTTAAACAAAGCTTGTTTTTCATCTTTTAGTGTTTTACGGTTTGTTATTTGCGTTATTAGTTCTCGATGGTAGAGGAATATAACTTCATGGGGAAACAGGTTCTTACAAAAAACTTGCCTTCTCAGGGAGTGTATCTTCTTGGTTGCAAAGTTCGTAATAATTAGCGAATTATAATCACAAATCTCATTTTTCTTCGAAAATAATCTGAAAAAGCCTTCTCCCACCCCCCAGTTAAAAATATGTCACCTATGGATTGCACTTTAAATCTCTTATTTATACCTAAAATTACAATTAGTTTAAGAAATAGGACTAATAGCCTCGGCAGCTGAAAAGACACCGCATCTGACACTATGAAAAAGTTTTTGCTGAAAAAAGTGTCAAAGTGTCACATCGGCAAATAAGAGGCTTAAAACCAGCCACTTTCAGAGCTTTCGTGTGTGACACTTTTAAAATATAACTATCACCGAAAGGTCACATCGGCTTGAAGAGTGACTTTTCGGTGATAGTTCGTAAAATAAAGTGTCACATTTTCTCGATTTGTAACAAACTCATTATCAGAGCATTGAAACCCACTGTGATACTTTGACACTTTTTTCAATAAATACTTATTTTTATAGGGTTCTCTTAAGCCTTTTCAGAGGCTTCTATGAAGACCGAGGTCGATCATCATAGATGACCGAGGCTTGTCTTAATAGAAGACCAAAACGAGGCTTAAGAGAAGGCCTTTTTTTACTTCGATACAGAGAGCTCAAATGGAGCGGCAGGGAGACGAAGTTCGTTGTAGAGTGAGAGGACAGGATTATCGTCCCATCCATAACGAACCACAACGGGCTCAGGCACCTGAGTGCTCCACACTTCTACCTGGCCATTCACAATGCGAGCCTGTGCATTGTAGAACTTACCATCCTGACCCGCAAGGGTGAAGCCCAGCAGATTGCCGCTTTCATCGACCGGCAAAGTCTCGGCAGCCACAAAGGCAGCCTGCTGCTTCACCACAGGCTTGAGGGCTACAAGCTTGCCGGTGTTGGCCTTGAAACTGATGATGGCCTTGCCATTTTCTACCTGCATGCTCTCGCACGCCGGACCCTCAGCAATGGCGCCCTTGGTCTTGAGATAGAGCGCATTCATCTGCGCAAAGACGCGGTGAGCCGCCTCCTTCTTGCGCCATGGGTGAATATCGTTCCACTCGCCCAAATCGGCCAAGTTAGCCAAGCCGGCATTGCCGATTTCGAGCGCTGTGCGACGCTGGATATTGCGCATCTCAGCCTGATTTGACTGCACCGGCTGCTCGTGTCGCTGCAGATAGTTGGCCAAAGAGCAGATGACCACAGGCACATGCTGGCCGAAGATGCCACGCCACTGGTTCATGAGCGCAGGCAAAAGGATGGCATATTCCTTAGGATTGCCCACGTTGGTTTCGCCCTGATACCACACAATGCCAGCGATGTTGAGGTTCTTGAGCGGTGCAATCTGGCCATTGTGGAGCACCGTAGCACAACCGTTGCTGATGCCCTCAACACCCGGCTGATTAGGCATGAGCACGCCACGCTTCATCTTGAAGTCGCCCTCAAGGCTGATGACGGTGCATGCCTCTGGCTTCTCATAGATGTTGCCAAACACAACGCGATAGGGTTTGTCGTGCTGGAACTTCATTGGGTTGCCATTGGTGCGAAGGCGGATAGCCACCGTGTTCTTACCCGCCTTGAGCAAGCCAGCTGGCACCTTATAGATGCGTGGAGGATACTCATAGCCCGTTGAGCCCACATGCGTACCATTTATATATGAGTCATCGGCATCGACCATATAGCCCAGGAAGAGCGTTGCCTCTTGTCCGGCCTTGTCGGCAGGCACCTCGAAAGTCTTGCGGAACCAGAGTGTGCCCTTCCAGGTTCGGCCATTCTCATCGCCAATGTTTCGGGCAAACTGGTTCACCACTTCCCAGTCGGTGTCGTCAATATCTTCGTTCATCCACTTGCCCTGCAGGCCCGGATCTTCATCGTTCATGAGCTGGTTATAGACCTTGCCGATGGCGCCATTGATGCGTGCATTGCGCTCCAGATAGCCCGGCTGCATCAGGTGATCGAGCTGCTGAATGTAACGTGGATTGATGCGCTCCATGTTCTCACGATTGAGCCATGCAATGATGTTCGAACCGCCGAGGCTGGCATTGATCACGCCCTGAGGCACGCCGGTCTTAGCATACATCTCCTTCATGAAGAAATAGCTCAGCGCCGACCAATGATTGATGATTTTTGGGTCAGGATTCATGGCCTGCCATGGGTAAGAACCGGGGCCGATATCGTCGCGCTCACCATCGCCAATCAGGGCACGGTCGAGCTGAATGAGATGAATCTTCGGATTGCTCTCAGAATAGACCTCTTTCTCATAAATGCGGTGCACACGTTCGATGTGGACATCGATATTACTCTGGCCCGATATGAGCCACACATCGCCCACGTAAACATCTTTTACCGTCTGCTCATTGACCGTCAAAGTGTAAGGTCCGCCCGCCTTGTGGGGAGGGAGTGCAACCATCCATTTGCCATCGTGACCAGCGGTGGTAACAGCGCCCTTTTTGTTGAGCTTCACTTGTACCTTTTCGCCCGCATCGGCCCAACCCCAGATGCGGATGGTATCGTTGCGCTGCAACACAACGCCATCAGAGAGAATACGAGGCAAGCGCACTGCCGCCTGAGCCGACAATGCACCCATCAGCTGGCATGCTACCAGCGCCAATAATGAGAGAAATATTTTTTTCATTGCGTGTTATGTTTTTGCGCCACAAAGGTACATAGTTTTGTGCAAACAAACAAATGGAACAAAATATGTCGATAAAATTTGTATCAAAAAACCATTCCAAAAAGTACGATGTTACATTTGCAGTACTTTTTGTTACATATATATTTGTAACGCGTGAAGAAAAAACCTATCTTTGCGCCGTAAACCAAGGCCCGCCATTTTCTGGGCCATACATCATGTTCATACCATTACACTATGATTCGTAAATTAACCTCTTTTCTAACACTGGCAATGGCCCTCTGCAGCGTACCTTCGCTGCAGGCGGCCGACACTTTTGTAAACTTCAGCCAGTCGACCAACCCAACCAGCCAGGGCATCAAGCTCCAGGCGGGCAAAATTGTGTTCGACGACAATGAATATCCCGGCGTAATCCGTGCCATCAACAACCTTCGCACCGACATGAAAGCGGTGTGCGGCGAAGAGCTGCGTGTCACCGTGGGCTCGATTGACAAGAGCAAAACCATACAGCAGCTCATCAAGAGCAAGAAGATTGACGGCAAGGCGCTCAAGGGCAAGACCGAGAAGTTTATCATCACCATCATGAACGATGGCGAGGTGGTGATTGCCGGTTCAGATAAGCGCGGCACCATCTATGGCATCTACGAGCTTTCGCGCCAGCTGGGTGTTTCGCCCTGGTACTGGTGGGCCGATATGCCTGTGGCTCGCCACAACGAGATTTTTGTGACCCCAGGCTCTTATACCGACGGCGAACCTGGTGTGCGCTATCGTGGCATCTTCCTCAACGATGAGGCTCCTTGCCTCTCCAACTGGGTGAAGGAGAAATTCCCCGATGCAGACTGCCCATCGGCCAACCCAGAACTGGCCCGCGGTTTCAACCACCACTTCTACGAGAAAGTGTTCGAACTCCTGCTCCGTCTCAAGGCCAACTACATGTGGCCAGCCATGTGGGGCAATGCTTTCTATGCCGACGACACCGAGAACTCGGCCCTCGCCAACGAGATGGGCATCATCATGGGCACTTCGCATCACGAGCCTATGGCACGCAACCACCAGGAGTGGGCACGCCACCGCAACGAGAATGGCCCTTGGGACTATGCCAAGAACCAGAAGGTTATTGACGACTTCTTCCGCGAAGGCATTCGTCGCTCTAAAGACAACGAAGACATCATCACCATTGGTATGCGTGGCGACGGCGATGCAGCCATGGGTGGCGAAGAGGGCAACGACGAGGGCTTTGTGCCAAACGATGCCTACTACATCTCGCTCTACGAAAAGATTTTCAAGAACCAGCGCCAGATTATCAAAGAGGAGACCGGCAAGCCTGCCGAGAAGCGCACCCAGCTCTGGGCTCTCTATAAAGAGGTGCAGCACTACTATGACCTCGGCCTCACCGTGCCCGATGATGTCATCATCCTGCTGTGCGACGATAACTGGGGCAACATTCGCCGCGTGCCAGCCAAGCCTCACAAGGGCGGTTTCGGCATGTACTATCATGTGGACTATGTAGGTGCTCCTCGCAGCTCAAAGTGGGCCAACATCACCCCTATCGCTCACCTCTGGGAGCAGATGAGCCTCTGCGTGAACTATGGCATTGACAAACTCTGGATTCTCAATGTGGGCGACCTCAAGCCTATGGAATATCCTATCGACTTCTTCCTCGAGATGGCGTGGGACCCTAAGAAATTCGAGCAGCCAAGCGCTATTCGCCAGCATACTCTCCGCTTCACCGAGCAGATGGTGCCCGAAAACGAGGCAGCCGAGGCAGCTCGCATCCTGGAGAAATATACGATGTTCAACGGCCGCGTGACCCCAGAGATGCTCAATGCTTATACCTATAACCTGCAGAGTGGCGAATGGGCCAAGGTTGTGGGCGAATATAAGCAGTTGGAGCTCGATGCCGTATATCAGTACAACCGCCTGCCACAAAGCAGCCGCGATACTTATCACCAGCTCCTCCTCTACCCTGTGCAGAGCATGGCCAACCTCTATGAAATGTATTATGAACTGGCCAAGGGCAACCAGGAGGGCGTGGATCGCTGCTTTGAGCGCGACAGCCTGCTCACCATTGAGTATCACAACATCAATGGCGGTAAGTGGAACCACCTGATGCGCGAAATCCACATCGGCTATCGTGCCTGGAACACCCCACCACGCAACATCAAGCCTATCGTGGCCGAAGACCGCCGCCGCAAGGCACAGGCCGGACAGGCTGCCAAGTTTGTAGCACAGCCTGAAGAGCATGGTGGCTACATCTTTAAGCTCGACAATAACCAGATTGTGATGGAGGCCGAGCACTACTACACCTTCGAAAACAGCAAGAACGGACAGTGGACAGTGATTCCAGCCATGGGTCGAACCCTTTCGGCCATTGAGCTGCTGCCACACAATGCCGACCAGACAGG
>JAUNCV010000053.1 GCA_030526445.1 Bacteroidales bacterium
TGCATCGCCGATGGTACTGCCAACGCGGGAGAGTAGGAAGCGGCCACCTTACAGAAGCCTCAAGGATTGCTCCTTGGGGCTTTTTTTGTTAGGTAGCTTCCAACGAATTCTAAGTTGAAGCGGTCCCCTTCCTGAAAGCCTCGAGATTTTCTCGTTTTTTTCCCCTTTAAGAAGCTTTATGGTCTATGTATGTTGTGCGTTTTTTTATGTTCTTCTTTCTGTTTTCAATCTTAAAAAATGTCATTTCGATTATCATAAATGTTAATTAATTGTCTAAAGATAGTCAGATGAGTTAACTAATTGAAATAATATTTGTTTGTTTAGACGTTTTTGTGTATATTTGCGACGCTATATTGCCTGTTCAAGGCTCTATTAGTAGATAATTTGTAAACAAATGAGCATTAAAAATATATTTTATAGTCTTGTATTGGCACTTCCGTTTCTGTCTGGCTGTAATGAATATAATAAAATTCTTAAGTCTAAAGACGTAGATGAGAAGTATGAATATGCAAAGATGTACTACGAACAAAAGAAATATTCGCGAGCATCTACTTTGTTAACAGATGTCGTTCCAATTTATCGTGGTACGGAAATGGCAGAAGATGCTCTTTATCTTTTGTCGATGAGTTATTTTAATATGCATGATTATATTTCGTCTGGCGAATATTTTCAGCGATATATAAATAACTATCCCCGAGGCAGCAAAGTACAACAATGTAGATTCAACATGGCTTATGGAGATTATCAAGACTCTCCTGATGCCAGACTTGATCAGTCTGTTACAAAGAAAGCTATAAAAGAACTTGATCATTTTATTGAATTATATCCACGTTCTGAATTAGCTGATAGTGCCACTGTGATGCGTATTGAACTCAGTGATCGTCTTTGTTACAAGGAGTATCTTAGTGCAAAACTATATTTGAATTTGGGAACTTATATGGGTAATAATTACGAGGCAGCGGTGATAACAGCTCGCAATGCCCAGGATGATTATCCTTATTCTAAATATCGCGAAGATTTGGGCTATGTAATATTACGTGCCCGTTATGAGGCTGCAATCAATAGTATTGAGGAAAAGGCTGAAGAACGTTATCGCGAAGCTTATGATGAGTATTTCACGTTTACTAATGAGTATCCTGAAAGCTCGTATAAGAAAGAAGTTGAAAAAATGTATGCCAAACTCAGTAAGAAGATGGCAGAATATGGAGAATAATATTATAAATTAAATAGGTATGGATTACAAGAAGTCGAATGCACCGTTTAATACTGTAACTCGTGATGTTATTGCTTTGTGCGAAGACACAGGTAATATTTATGAAACAGTTGAAATCATAGCTCGTCGTGCAAATCAGATTGGTAACGAGATGAAACGTGATCTCGATAAAAAACTTCAGGAGTTTGCTACTAGCAATGACAATCTTGATGAGGTCGTAGAGAATCGTGAGCAAATCGAGATTAGTCGTTACTATGAAAAGCTGCCTAAGCCATCTTTGCTTGCAACTCAGGAGTATGTTGAAGGCAATGTTTACTGGCGTCTTAATCCACAGCAGCAGGAAAACAACCAGCAGGTTAATTTCTGAGTCATGCTTCAACGAATTCAAACCGTTTATATGTTAGGAAGCGTCATTGCAATATTAATGATGCTTCTTTTTCCTTTGGGAACTATTTCTTCGACTAGTGCGACATTTAGTTTGTCTGCTTTGGGTATTTCTAGTGTGACCGAAGAGTTTCCTTATGATGTGATGAGATATCCTCTTATCATACTATTACTCATTATGTTTGTTCTTCCGCTTTTTTGTATCTTCATGTACAACAAGCGTAAGATGCAGCTAAGAATTTTGATATATTCAGCTATTGTTGACCTCTTATTTTATGCATATTTCTTCATGTTTGAAACTAGTGCATGCTATGATTTGGTTAGTAATGCTTTGCATATAGCAGAAATGTCTGAGGAATTGGAAATTGGTTATAGATTCCATTTATTTGCTATGCCAGCTGTAAGTTGTTTTTGCTGTATTATGGCATTTCGAGGTGTGGCATATGATATTGCACTTCTTGAGAGTGCTGATCGTCTTCGTCCTTCAAGAAAATAAAAAAGCGGCTGAAAAGCCGCTTTTTTTATTTTATTCGTTGTTCGTTTCTTTGTGTTTGACAAGCCAACATCCAATTCGACACTGCATGCATTTTTTTGTTTCGCAATACTCTTTATAGAGATGTAAAAGTGCTTGAGAGTCAAAAGCATTTCGCTGAGGAATGCCGACTTTGTTCCAGTAATCCATGTACCGGTTTGACTCGGAAGGCAAGGTTTCAAGCATTTCTATAGCTTTTTCAATACGAAGATCATCTCCTTGCCATTGTGCATATGCGATAGAAATAGGGATGACGGCGTTAATAAGAATAGAACGAACTGTCATCTCGCCTAATTGCCGTGGCAATGTGAATATTTTTTGTAGAGATGTAATATCGTTTGCTTCCATTACTTCACTGAGAAGATTTGGGTGTGAGCATAGTAGTGCAGCTAAAGCGTTTAATCTGTTCTCAGGTGAAGCATATGGCCTAAGACGGGCAAGTTTCCATGCAGAAGAAGGCATAGGGGATAGTTGGAATTTTGCACGCAAGAAATTGTACTCTTGAAGTAGTCTGGAATCAGTATTTGGAATTAGACCCGCTTGACCTAAAAGTAGAGCTCTTACTTGGATAGGGTTGTCAAGATGTTTTTGTATAAAGCTGTATGGCAACGATCTTGCAAGTCTTTCACAGGAATCACTGTTCACACCGGTGCCTAAACTTCGTGTAAGTATGACATAAAATGCCTCTTGCCAGCTTGCATTCTGGCCTTCTGTCAGATCTTTTACTCGAGCCACTTTGTTTAACATACGTTGTGTGAGAAGAGAAGTTTGCCAATCGTGCAGGATAATTGAGGGAACCTGTGGAAGTCGGGCTGCACAATGAATGGCAGAAAAAGAGTAAGGATTGTTTTGCGTGATTGCTTGATAGCGTCCTAAAACTTCTGCAGGAACCTTCATAACAACCGTTTTTATCGGTTCTCCATTAGGGTGTCTGATAATAGCATCTGCTTGCATGACCACGTGTAGGATAACATTTTCATAAGCAGGATCGCCTTGGTGGTGATGTCTGTACCAGTCTGACGATTTGCAATGCATCTCCACATTTCCTGCCCATAGCATTCCATCAATTTTAACTTTCGCATTGAAGAAGTCTGGGCCGGCATCAAGATTACGTAATCCGGGATGAATCACTTCGATTTTCGTGTTATCGAGTGTTTCAATTGATTGGAACAGCCTTTGCTGCCAAACGTAGTACATTAGATCTTCCATAATACTGGTTGTTGAATTTTTTGCAAAAATACGAAAAGTTGTAGAATAACGGTAAAAAAAACTTCTTTTTTTGTGTGTTTCCATCGATTTTTATGATTTTGTGACGTATATTTGGAAAAAGTATTGTATCTTTGCACAAATAATGTGCACACTTTGTGTGTTCTTAATTTTTGAAAGATAATAAATAGATATCTGATATGAAAATTGCATTGATTGGATATGGCAAGATGGGCCATATTATTGAAGAAATTGCTGTCAGTCGCGGCCATGAGGTCGTTGCTGCTATTGATATTAACAATCAGGAGGACTTTGAGGGTGATGCATTCAAAAGTGCTGATGTAGCAATTGAATTTACAACTCCTAAAACAGTCCTTGGGAATATAGATCGATGCTTGGCATCGGGCGTTCCTGTTGTTGTTGGTAGCACGGGCTGGTATAATGAATTGCCTTTTGTGACAGAGAAAGTAAAAAAGGCTGATGGCAGCTTGTTTTGGGCGTCGAATTTCTCAATAGGTGTCAATGTTTTTGTTGCTGTTCAAAAATACCTTGCGCGTATTATGAACAATTATCCAAACTATGATGTGACACTTGAAGAGACTCACCATATTCACAAACTCGACTCGCCATCAGGCACAGCTATTACTATTGCAAATGCGATAACTGATTATTTGGATCGAAAGCAAGGCTGGAAAGAAACGGCTTGTGTATGGCAGCATGAGGATATGAGTGTTGATGTAGCTCGAAATGCTGAGGTTGGAACAATGTTCTCGTCTCATTCGCCTGAAGAACTTGAAGTAATCGCTTTCAGACGAGGGGAAGTGCCAGGTATACATACTGTCACCTATGAAAGTGAGGTAGATACTATCACTATGACACATTCGGCTAAGAGTCGACGCGGTTTCGCATTAGGAGCTGTGGTGGCTGCAGAATGGATGGCCGATGGCAAAAAAGGTGTTTATACAATGACCGATTTAATGAAGTTCTAACGCAAAATAATGGAAAATAATACTCCGAAGCGTGGTTTTGGACGCACAATGTCGACTTCCGAGAAAGTAAAGTGTGTGCTTTACAGTCTCGTGATTCTTTTGTTTGCCTTGTGGATGGGGTCTTTTTGGCCCCTGTTACTCATCCCCTTTGTTGTAGATATCTATTGGACATGTTACATTCCTTGGACGTGGTGGCGTAATATTGAAAATGGTTTCCTTCGTGAGGTTATGAGTTGGGTCGATGCCATAGTTTTTGCAACTTTGGCAGTGTGGGTTTTGCAGAACTTCTTTTTCCAGAACTTCCAAATTCCTACAACCTCGCTCGAAAAAACAATGTTAGCCGGAGACTATCTTTGTGTGGCAAAGTATGAGTATGGTCCTCGTAAGCCCATCACTCCACTTTCGTTGCCTGTTTTTCAGCATACAATTGATGTATTTGGCATGAATTTCGGTAAATCATATACCGATATTATTCAGTGCGATTATGAGCGTATGCCGGGTCTTCGTGATGTAAAACGTGGTGATATTGTGGTTTTCAACTATCCACTTGACGATGATAGCCGTCCTGTTGACCGTCGTGAGAATTATGTAAAGCGATGCATAGGTTTGCCAGGTGAGACATTGCAAATTATCGATCGACAGGTGTATATAGATGGAGCAGCCATTGTTAATCCTGAGCAAATGCAGTCACGTTACTATGTTTATACCAATGGTCCGGCTATTTCTACTGCGTTTTGGAAATCTCTAGGTGTTTATACTCGTGGAAATAATGAGCAGTTAGGTCGTGATATAGATGAATTGCAAGTTGCACCTGCTGCGTCTTTCTTTGGTATAGAGCCCGATAGCATTACAGGCCAATACAATCATCTTTATACGGTCATCATGACAGCAGAAAAGGCTGCGGTGGTGGCAAATCGAAAGGATGTTGCATGGGTATGTCTTGAGCCTCTTGAACTAGAGAGCTATGCGGGTGTCTTTCCTAATGACCCAGCTTTTCGTTGGAAAGCCAATAGTTTTGGCCCACTTTGGATTCCCAAAGCAGGAGCACAGGTGGAACTTTCTCCTGAAAATGTAGCTCTATATGGTCGTTGCATTCGTACTTACGAAGGTAATACTTTAACGCAAAATGCGCAGGGACAATACATCCTAAATGGAGAAGTTGCATCTAACTATACATTCAAGATGAATTATTATTGGATGATGGGTGATAATAGAGATAATTCTCTAGATTCACGCTATTGGGGATTTGTTCCAGAAGACCATATAGTTGGTACTCCTATCTTCATTTGGATGTCTATTGATCAAGAGACTGGAGAATTCCGATGGGATCGCTTTTTTAAGGGTGTAACAGGAATCAAGTAACTTGCAAAAATCATTATAATGAAAGTTTTGCCAACTGCCTATTTTGCTCCCATTGGTTATTATGTCCACATGTTCAAAGACCCTGTGTTTATAGAGGCATGCGAGCATTATGAAAAGCAGACACTTCGCAACCGTTGTGTAATTGCTACAGGACAAGGACCTCAAGTTTTATCTATTAATGTAGAGAAAGGCAATCGTCTGCATACGCCTATCACAGACATTCGTCTCAGCAGTCACGCTAACTGGATGCATCAGCATCTGTATTCTTTCGCTACCTATTATGGTAATTCGCCTTTTTATGAATATTATATTGACGAATTGAAAGAGATAATGCTTGGCATTGGATATGGAGGATCTCTTTTCGAAATGAATGAAAAACTACGTTGTAAGATCTGCGAATTCATAGGCTTTGAACCTCAAGTGGGATATACTTCACAATGGATGGGTAAAGAGGCTTTGATTACAGACTTCACGATGGTTTCTCCTGAACCATATTATCAGGTAGCTACCTATCCGGATCAAAAGTTCCTACCCGATATGAGTATTCTTGACCTTTTGTTTAATATGGGGCCAGAATCAATTCTTGTTATTCGCGAACTTGCAGCAAAGTTGTAAACTTTTATTAATTATGGATGAAAAACTGACAGCAATCCTCGATCAGTTAAATTATCCTTCTGATCTGAGAGAACTACCAGAATCGAAACTTCCTGAGGTATGTGAAGCGGTTCGCCGTTTCATTATCAATCAGGTTGCCATTCATCCTGGTCATCTTGGTTCTAGTTTGGGTGTGGTTGAACTGACAGTGGCTTTGCACTATGTATATTATACTCCAGAAGATCGACTTGTGTGGGATGTCGGTCACCAAGCTTATGCTCATAAAGTGCTCACAGGACGAAAAGAGCAGTTCTCAACCTTGCGCATGAAAGACGGATTGCGAGGTTTCCCTTTTCCGGAAGAGAGTGAATATGACACTTTTTCTGCTGGACATGCAAGCAACTCTATTTCTGCAGCGTTAGGTATGGCTGTTGCCAATAAGATTGATGGTAGTGATCGTAAGGTTGTTGCTATTATTGGTGATGCGTCTATTTCAGGAGGTTTGGCTTTTGAGGGATTAAACAATGCCTCTTCCCAGCCTAATGATTTGCTCATAATACTCAATGACAATCGGATGGCTATTAGCGAGAATGTTGGAGCCCTTAATCACTATCTTACAAAGATAACAACCTCAGAGCGTTATAATTTGTTGCGATACAGAGCGTATCAGACTCTTCGACGCCACAATATGATTAGTGATCGAGTTCGTCGTTCATTTCTCCGCTTCGCCAACGCTCTAAAATCGCTTTTTTCGCACAGACAGAATATCTTTGAAGGACTTGATATTCGGTATTTCGGGCCTGTTGATGGTCATGACGTGGTTAAACTTGTGCATGTATTACGCAAGATTAAGGATCTGAAAGGCCCGAAAATGTTGCATGTTTGCACAATCAAGGGCAAAGGCTTCCGTCCTGCAGAGGATGAAGCTACTATTTGGCATGCTCCTGGAAAGTTTAATCCGGAGACAGGTGAGCGAATTTTAGAGGATACAACAGGTATGCCACCTCAGTATCAGGATGTTTTTGGAGAAACTCTTGTAGAGTTGGCGGAAAAAGACCAACGTATCATGGGTATTACACCAGCCATGCCTTTGGGTTGCTCGATGAATTTCATGATGGATCGTTTCCCAGAACGTAGTTTTGACGTTGGAATTGCCGAAGAGCATGCTGTTACTTTCAGTGGTGGTCTTGCTAAAGAGGGTAAGATTCCTTTCTGTAATATCTATTCTTCGTTCATGCAGCGTGCTATGGACCAAGTAATTCATGATGTGGCACTTATGAACCTACATGTAGTTTTCTGTCTCGATCGAGCAGGCTTGGTGGGAGCAGATGGCCCTACTCATCATGGAGCGTTTGACTTAGCATTCTTCCGTGTTATTCCAAATATGGTAGTATGTTCGCCTATCAATGAGCATTGGCTTCGTCGCCTCATGTGTACAGCTGCTCAGCATGAAGGACCAATGATGATTCGTTATCCTCGTGGTCGAGGTGTGCTGGTCGATTGGCAATGTCCTCTTGAACCGGTTCAGGTTGGTAAGGGCTATTGTGTAAGGCCTGGTAAGGGTACAACTGCTGTTCTTAGTCTCGGCCCTATTGGAAACGAGGTTGCCAAGGCACTTTCTTTGGTTGACGAGGATTTAGGTGTAGCTCACTATGATATGGTTTTCTGCAAGCCTCTTGATACAGATTTACTTAGTGACATTTTTGCAAATTACAAGCGTGTTATTACTGTAGAAGATGGTTGCATAAATGGCGGTTTCGGCAGTGCTGTGCTTGAGGAAGCCAATTTACAAAACTATCAAGGTAAGATTATCCGCTTGGGTATTCCTGATGAGTTTGTTGAGCAAGGTAGTTGTAGCGAACTTTATCAGCTTTGTGGTATTGATGCTAAGAGTATTGCAGAGTCCATAATGTCTAACTTATAATTTGAAGGAAATGAAAATCATCGTTGCAGGAGCTCACGAAGTTGGTACGCATTTGGCGCGTCTTCTGGCTCGTGATAACAAGGATGTCATCCTTATGGATGAAGATCCGGAGCGTGTAGCGCAGCTCACCTTCCTTAATTTGATGACTATGGTGGGTAGTCCTACGTCTATCAATGCGCTTAGGGAGGCTGAAGTTTCGGCAGCTGATCTTTTCATTGCTGTTACCCCAAACGAGAGTGTTAATATTCATGCGTGTATCCTTGCTTCTAATTTGGGTGCACGAAAGACTTTGGCACGTATTGATAAGTATGAGTTGCTGAAACCTGAAAATCAAGAATTTTATAAGAAAATTGGTATCAGCCGTCTTATTTATCCAGAGATGCTGGGTGGAGAAGCAGTTGCACAGGCGATACGTCGTCCTTGGGCGCGTGCTACTTTTGAGTTGTGTGATGGAAAGCTTCTACTGCTTGCTGTAAAAGTCTATGATGCTCCTATCTGTGGAAAAAAACTTATGGATATCGGCCGCCAGCATAGTGAATATCATATTGCTGCCATCAAGCGAGAAGATCACCTCATTGTTCCTGGTGGCAATGATGAAGTACTTCCGGGAGACATTGTTTTCTTTGTAACACCTCCAGAAAAAACCGATCAAGTTCGTATGTTTTGCAACAAACCCGAGCGTCATCTCAATCGTGTAGTCATTATGGGTGGCAGTCGTTTAGGTGTACAGGCAACCTATTTCCTTCCTAATGGAATGCGTGTGCTTTTCATTGAGAACGATCGCCATGTAGCAGAACATTTGCTTGAAGTTGTTCATGATTGTGAAGTGGTTCATGGAGATGCCTCTGATGTTGATTTTCTCAATGAATTAGGTCTCAATAGTGGAGATGTATTTGTTGCTTTGGGAAATAATTCTGGTAGCAACGTTCTTGCTTGTCTTACTGCTAAACGTCTGGGTGTGGGAAAAACAGTGGCTGAGGTTGAAGATGTGGCCTATATTTCTTTGGCTGATAAGCTCAACATTGGTTCAACAGTCAATAAGAAACTTCTTGCAGCAAGTAGTATTTATCAACTTTTACTCGATGCAGACAAGACCTCTGCCAAGTGTTATAGTTTGGTCGATGCTGAGATCGCCTCACTTGTTGCACAGGCAGGATCAAAAATTACTCGAAAGCCTGTCATGGAGTTAGGTTTACCCAAAGGTATTACTTTTGGTGGTATGGTGCGTAATGGTGAGGGTATGAATGTTACAGGTCAGACACAGTTCCAAGAAGGAGATAGAGTTGTAATCGTTTGTATGAACGAAAAATTCAGTCAGGTCGAGAAGCTCTTTCTCAAATGAGTAAGAACTAATAAAGAAAAATTATAATTTCTTTTTTAAGGAAATGAAACTCAACTGGGCGTTAGTACGCTTCATATTTGGGCTTTTGCTCATTGTCGAGGCTGTTTTTATGATGGTCTCGGCGGGAGTTGCGCTCTTTTATCATTATCATGCAGGCGATAATGATTGGTGGGCACTTGCCGTTCCTGCAATGCTCACAGGCCTTTCTGGTTGGGCATTTTGGCATAGTGGTCGACATCACAATTCGCAGATTACTACACGCGAAGGTTTTTTTATTGTTTCCTGTACTTGGGTTCTTTTCACCCTGTTCGGAATGCTTCCATTCCTGTTTTCTGGCGCTTGTCATCATGTCTCGGACGCTTTTCTTGAAGCTATGGCAGGCTTTACAACTACAGGCTGCACTACTATCAACAATTTGGAGGAAATACCTCATGGTATTCACTTTTGGCGTTGTCTTACCCAGTGGTTGGGTGGTTTAGGTATTGTGGTCATTTCGTTGGCTCTTCTTCCGATGATTGGCTCTGGTGCAACGCAGATTTTCGGCGCTGAAACTAATGGACTGCATGTTGATAAGCTTCGTCCAAAGATTCAGCATACAGCCCGTCGTCTTTGGGGAATTTATGTTACTCTGAGTGTCGCCAATGCCGTGCTTTACTGGGTGGCTGGTATGTCTGTGTTTGATGCAATATGTCATACATTTTCAACCATGGCAAGTGGAGGTTTTTCTACACATCAGGATTCCATCGGCTACTATCATTCTCCTGCTATTGAGTATGTATGTATTGTTTTTCTGTTTCTGACCAGTGTAAATTTTAATCTATATTATTTTCTTGGCATTGGTCATTTGCGTGCTTTTTGGCGAAATGAAGAGTTGCGTTGGTTTACGGGCATTGTTTTCGGCTTCACGTTGCTATTCATGTCTCTTGATGGCGCTACACGCTTTTTTTCTGAGACTGAGTCAGAGCAACTTTCCGCACTTGGCGATGGCACTTTCTTGTGTTCTTTGCGCACTGCATTATTCCATACGCTTACCATCGTCTCATCAGCAGGTTTCCAGGCCGAGTATTTCGATTATGTTAAGTGGGGTGCAGTATTTTGGATGCCTACTTTGCTTCTTATGGCTTGTGGAGGATGTACAAGTTCTACGGCAGGTGGTCTCAAGGTGGTGCGTTTTGTGGTTTTGATGAAGAATGCCCGCAACGAAATTCTTCAGGCACTTCATCCAAGAGCCTATGTGGCTGTTCGTCTCAATGGTCATACTTTGGCCAGTGAAACGGTTTATAAGGTTTTGGCCATGTTCTCTATTTATGTCATTCTTGCTGTTGTAAGTATTTTCTTTCTGCAGTTGCTCGGTCTGAGTTTTGACACTGCTATTGGTACTGCTGTATCAGCATTAGGTAATACGGGTCCGGCTTTGGGTGATTTAGGCCCAGCTTTCACTTGGTCTGAAGTTCCAGCTTTGGGCAAGTGGTATCTATCTCTTCTCATGCTTGTAGGGCGTCTTGAAATTTTCACAGTGTTGCTCATCTTCAGTCCAATGTTCTGGAAGAAGTAATCTAAGGCTATTCTATTTTGTTCATCCGATACATATTATATATATGAGTAAAGAAAAAAATACAAAAACCAAACATACATCGACAAAAATCGATGCTCCAAAGAAACCGAATCGGTTTCTGGCATTGCTGCGCACAGAGCAGACTCGTTTCATAATAGGTTTTTTGCTAATTCTTGTTGGTGCTTTGCTTGCCTTGGCTTTTACCTCGTTTCTTGTCAATGCGGGTAAGGCCGATGCTGATGTGCTTGCTCATGGTACAGCGATTGCTGAGGGTGTGAAAAATTGGACGGGTGCCTTAGGCGCTACTGCTGCTTCTTGGTTTATTAATGAGTGGATTGGTGTATCTGCCTTCCTTTATGTGGCCTTCATTATCCGTTTGGGCTATCGCCTTATCATGCATAATAAGCCTTTAGCTCCCATGTTTAGCCAGTTTGTTCACACTTGCATATGGAGTTTGTGGCTTTCTTTATTTTTCGGCTTTGTGTTTATTGATGGTTATGAAGATTCTTTTCTTTATCTTGGCGGCCATCATGGATATGATCTGGAGCAATTGCTTGAGCGCTGTGTCGGTTATCCAGGTCTTTTGCTTTGTCTCTTTGTTTCGCTCATAATCATGCTCACTTTCATTCATGTGGGTACAATAAATCAGACTCGTTCAGCCTTTGGTTTATATGGGCGTTGGTTGGCAGCGCGTCGAGCAAGAGCTGCCGCTCAAGAACCAGTTATCACTTTGACAAATGAAGAGGCTCCCGAATATGTTGCATCACGGGCCGATGTTGTCGATCAAAAGAATCCAGAATCAGAGGAAATCGAAGATCCTCTTGTTACATCATCTTTTGAACCTGCTCCAGAAGAGCAAGTTGAAACAGTATCGGAAGAAGAGGTTGTAGAGGTTGTTGGGACTTTTTCCGAAGAAGAGGTCATCGAGCCTGTTGAAACTATATCAGAAGAGGAGGTTGTTGAACCTGTTGAAACTATATCAGAAGATGTTGATCCAGACTTCCAGGTAACTTCTAATGTTACCGAAGTTGTAGAAGAGGAGATGCAGCTGCCGCTTGAGGACTATGATCCAACCAAAGATCTTGAGTTCTATCAGTTCCCA
>JAUNCV010000054.1 GCA_030526445.1 Bacteroidales bacterium
AAGGCTGCTGCCGATCCAACAAGCCCAAGCTACCAGCCAGCTATTGGTCAGTTCCGCGATGGCGCTAAGATTAAGGCAGATATGCCTTCATTCTTCGCTGTTGGTGCACAGTATAGCCCAATTGAGCGCCTCCGCATCAATGCCGGCTACCATGTTTATGGCGATAAGAATGCCTCTCAGTATGGCAACAAGCAGGATCTTATTGACGACAATACCTGGGAGATCACTTCGGGCGTTGAGTTCGATATCATTGAGCGTCTCACCGCCAGCGTAGGCTTCCAGACCACTCAGTATGGTTTTAGCGATGCCAACATGAACGACCTCAGCTTCAGCACCTCTTCAAATAGCTATGGCTGCGGTTTCCGTGTTGGTCTTACCAAGCATGCTACTCTCGACGTGTCTTATATGAAGACCGTCTATAAGGATCGCACTGTAGCTACTCAGACCGAGGCTGGTCAGAAGCTTGATACCTACAGCCGCGACAACCGCGTGTTTGGCGTGGGCGTGAATCTCACATTCTAACATAGCAACATAGGTTTATAAAATTTCATAGTATTACTGATTTTGCAAAGAGAGTGCGTCGTGGCGACACACTCTCTTTATTTATTCAAAAACAGGCATCATAGATGACCGATGCTGGTCTTAATAGAAGCCCAAGGCTCGTCTTAATAGAAGCCTCATTTCAGGCATCAGTGACGACCGAAGCCAGTCATCACTGATGACCGCTCTTTGTCATCAGTGATGACCCAAAAATCAACTCTCTGCCGAGAAAGATTTTTTTCTCTCGGCAGAAAAGTGAAATCGGCCCAGTATTGTGCAAATGAAAAATATCCCGAACTATTGGTGAAAATAGCTCGGGATATTCCTTTTAAACTAACTATCTTATAAACTAAAACATGAGTCGCAAATTACAGTGTCCAGGGAAGAGTAGCCTTGATATCGGCCGAAGAGAAGCCAACGTGGAAAAGGAACTTGCCAGGTTCGGCTTTCCACTGCATGCTCTCAACATCGAAGAATGAGAGAGCGCGCTCATTGAGCGAGAGCTTGACCTCACGGCTTTCGCCTGGCTGAAGCATTACTTTGGCGAAGGCCTTGAGCTCCTTAACGGGACGATCGACACTGGCCTCAACGTCGTTAACATAGAGCTGAACTACCTGTGCACCAGCTATCTTGCCGGTATTTGTGAGCGTGCAAGTCACAACTGGGAGACCATTTTCGGTAACTACTTTGGCATCGGCCAGCTTAAATGTGGTGTAACTCAAGCCATGACCGAAGGGGAAAGCAGGAGTAAGTTTCTGACGGTCAATATGGCGATAGCCAACATAGAGGCCTTCGCTGTAGGTGATGTCCCATTCGTTTTTATCGCTTCGTTTGAGGCCAGGATAGCGGCTCTCATCGCCATAGAGAGGACTTTGAGTGAGATCGGCATAATAGGTCATAGCCAGTCGGCCCGATGGGTTGACGTCGCCAGTCAGGACATCGGCCAAGGAGTTGCCAGCTTCAGAGCCTAAGTACCAGTCTTGCAGCACGCAAGGAACTTTCTTGAGCCAAGGCATTTGAACCGGATTGCCCGAGATGTTGACCACAACGAGGCGAGGATTGGCAGCTACAAGTGCTTCAATCACGTCATCTTGACCATAAGGCAAGCCATATTGCTGGCGGTCAGTGCCTTCGGCATCCTGATGGTCGGCCTTGTTCAAGCCGCCGATGAAGATGACCAAATCGGCAAGTTTGGCTTCGCGAACGGCTTCGGCAATGAGTTCGGCCGGAGAGCGGTCGTCTTTGAGGCTCTGTCCGGTTGAGACGCCGTTATACTCGCCGCCCACATCGCCTACATAGCCTCGGGCGTAAGCTACTTCAACACCGGTGCCAGCCAATCGGGTCTTGAGGCCATCGAGCGGAAGCACTTCGTGACGAGCTTTGAGCGAAGAGGAACCGCCGCCCACGGTCATCATCTTAATGGCATTTTCGCCCACTACGAGGATGCGCTTGGTGCTTGCCAGATTGAGCGGAAGGAGCGGAGCGGCCTTCTTCTGTCCTTTGCCCCTCACTGCCTTGTTCTGCAACAGAACGATTGACTCTGCGCCCACTTGGCGAGCCAAGGCAATGTGAGCCTCGCTGCCCATTGAGCCCCATGGGCGGTTTGGGTTCATAGAAGTGCGGAATATCATGCGGAGCACGCGGCGCACTTTGTCATCGAGCTGTTCGGTACTTTCTTTGCCAGCAAGGATGAGCTCCTCGTAAGGCTTGGCCATGAAGTAGTTATCATAGGCGTTGGTCTTGTTCATGGTAAGGCCATCGGTCCAGGTGCCAAACTCCATGTCGAGCGAATTGTGAATAGCCTCGACGGTGCTCTGAGTTCCTCCCCAGTCTGAGATAACTGTGCCATCGAATCCCCATTCTCCTTTCAGAATCTTGTTCATGAGGTAGTCGTTGTGGCAAGCGTGCTGACCGCGGAAGAGGTTGTATCCGCCCATGATGCTCATGGCTTTACCCTCTTTGACAGCAGCCTCGAAGGCCGGCAGATAAATTTCGCGCAAGGTTCGCTCGTCGCAAATAGCATTGCTGGTATAGCGGTTCACCTCGTTGTTGTTGAGGGCGTAATGCTTCACACAAGCCGCCACGCCTTGCTCTTGCACGCCGAGGATGTATTGTGTCACCATCTGGCCCGAAAGATAAGGATCTTCGCCCAGATATTCGAATGAACGGCCGTTGAGCGGATTGCGTAAAATGTTGCATCCTGGGCCGAGAAGAACACTCTTGTTGCGGTAACGAGCCTCTTCGCCGATGCTAACGCCATACTGATGAGCGAGTTCAATGTTCCAGGTCGAAGCCAGAGCAGAGAGCGCGGGGAATGCGGTGCACGAGTCATTGGTGCAACCGGCCTGTTCCCATTCGTCCCAAAGCACGTCGGGACGTATGCCGTGCGGACCATCAGTGCACCACACTTCGGGAATGCCGAGACGTGCCACGCCCGGGCTTGAGAATTTGCTTTGAGCATGAATCACGCCAATCTTTTCGTGCAGAGTCATGCGCGAAAGAGCGTCTTCAACGCGTTCTTCGAGCGGCTGTGCCGGGTTTTGATATACCGGCAACTTGCTTTGTGCATTCAGACCTCCTGCAACAAGGAGACCGCCTATTGCTAAGGTTATTGCTTGTTTCATTATTTTATTTTCTATTTTCGATGCGTCGGCTGTTCATGCTTCGGCATTTATGAATTTTTATTTTTGCCAGACACGCACCCAATCGACCTTCATAGTGACCGGAAGTGCTGATTCATCGACACCTTGCTGTCCGCCCCAAGCGCCGCCCCAGGCAAGATTGAGAATGACATAGAATGGAGCGTCGTATGGCCAATCGGCAACACCAAGGCCTTTGTTCGGGTAGTAAAGTGTCTTCTTTCCATCGACATAGAACTGGAAATAGTCTTTGGTCCACTCCATTCCATAAGTGTGGAAACTGCCTTCAGCGCCAGCACAATAAACCTCTTTAGTGACTTGAGTGTTGTTGCTGTGCACGTGGGCATCGGCATGAAGGCTTGACGAGACGTAATTGGGATGATAGCCAACTTCTTCCATGATGTCGATCTCGCCATCGTGAGGCCAAGACTTGAAGTTGACAGGCATCATCCAGAAGGCTGGCCAGGTGCCTTTGCCCGAAGGAAGACAGATGCTGGCTTCTACATAGCCGTATTTCCAGCCAGTGCTCTGGTGTGCATAAACGCGGCCGGAATATATTTTTCCGTTTTCTTTGAAGCAGTTGATGGAGAGAATGCCATCTTTCACTTCGGCCACATTGCGGCCTGCAGGAGAAGATGTGTCAACATAAGTCTGCAACTCATTGTTGACCCAACCGGCATCGGCCACCTGATAGCTCCAGCCTTGGCCGCGAGTCAGAGGTCCGTCTGTGTCAAACTCATCGTGCCAGGCCAGTTCATAACCTTCGAGCGGACATGCTATGCTGGGCTTTGTTGCCGCTTGCTGAGACACTTTGACATATTGGCGATTGGTGCCACACTTGACGGTGAGTTGCCCTTCGCGCGGCTTGAAACTGATATTCTCGGTAGCTGCAATGGTGAGCTGATAGTCGCCAGCCGAGCCGTAGTCGGGCGAAACCTGAATCCAGTCTTCACCATTGGTGGCAAAGGCTCGCCATTCGCCCGAAGCCGAGATGCTGAGATGGGTCTGGCTGCTTTCGGCCGAAATTACAATGCTTTGAGCGGAGAGTTTCAGGCTGTCGGCCGAGATGGGAGAATCTTCACCGCTGCCTCCGCAAGCGCAGAGGACAACGGTGGATGATAATAGAATAGATAGGATAGACATCCGATACATTCGGGAATTATGAATTTATAAGTTCTGACGAATTTTGATATTATTCAGCCGACTCCTGGACGATGATGTCCTTGATAGTCACCTCGCTACCAGCAGGATTGCCGGCGAAGTCGAGTGCAAGTTTGAAGCCTGCTGTGGTGTTTTCGCCCTTGGTGAGCGAAACGCCGGCAATTTGCACAATCTGATCTTCGTAAGGAGTCTTGTAAGCATGGCGGTCGGCGGTGAGGAAGTTTTCGTCATTGCCATCTTCTGTGAGTTTGAAGGTGATGCCTGGCTGCTCTTCGTTCGAATAGATGGTGAAACGGATGTCGTACTTCTTGCCAGCCACAATGTCTGTAGCGCTGAGATCGGTACTGATGTGCCACTGAGCCTGCCACTGGTCTGAGGTTGCCTCGGGCAAAATGATGGTGAAGCTGTTGCCATCAATTTCGGTCTCAGGGTCTGCTATTTGTGACCATCCTGGAGCATAATAGAAGCTGAGCGTGTTGTGTTCGCCCTTGAGCCAGAGGTTCTTCTCGCCGGTGAGGTCCCAGCTAACGTTTACTTCTGGCTGCTCTGGTTCTTGCTCTTTGGCAGGAGGAGTGATTGTGTTCTTGCTGTGATCGATGAGCACAATGTCTTTGATGGTGATTTCGGTGCCATCAGGGTTGCCGCCGAAGTCGAAAACCATCTTGTAATTGCCATCGAGTGCCTGACCAGGAAGTTCGGTGAAATATACTACGGTTTCACCGCCTTGAATATCGGCACGCTCGTTAATGAGCGAAATCTGATCATCTTCACTGGTGAGTTTGATAGTAACGCCGGGCACATCGTTGTTCGAAACAAAGATGCATGAGAAGTCATAGCTTGCATCGGCTGGAACATTGGCATTGCTGAGGTTGGTACTGAGCTGATACTGAGCCTGCCACTGCATATCGGTAGCAGTAGGAAGTATTACGCTATACTTGCCATCAGCCTCGCTGTGCTCATAGTCGGGGAGACCTTCCCAGCTGCCGCCATGTGCATAGTAGAGAGAGCGGAATGAAGCGCCAGCCTCTTTCCAGAGATTGTCTGGGCTGTTGGTATCGAAACCGCCGAAGGCAACTTCGTGGGTTGTGGTGAGAAGATAGTGCCAGGCAATGGCTCCATTATCGGCCACAAGTTCCATAGCCTTCGTTGTGAGATTGAGCACACGATAGCGAGGAGTGTTCCAGATGTCGTCGTTGGCAATGTATGGGAAATAGGTTCCCTTAGGGAATGTGAGATACAGGTCATCGCCATCAACTTCGAAGTTGTAGGTGCTCTGCTGCACCTCAACAGGCACGCAGAAGTCTTCGTCGAGATGATATTCGGGCCAAAGCGAGCAGCCGGTGTTCACATAGATTGTGCCGTGTTTGCCTGGGTCGAAGGTGTAATTCATATCGGCAGTGAAGGTGAGCGAGTTGTCATAGACGCCAAAGTCTTTCTTGTCGTCTGGAGCAGCACTCCACCAGTTGGTGCCATTGGTGCTAGGTTCACCGCAGCCGAGGTGACCTGCTGCGGCATTGTCAATGAACCAAGGATCGCGCGATATCTTGTTGACATACTGCGTGAAATCGACAATTGAGTTGTCAATATGGAATGTCTTGGTGATCTTGCCCTCGCTTATGCCGTTGCGGTTGCCAATCTGTACGGTAACAGTATAGTCGCCTGCTACGGTATAGATGCGTTTAGCACCATTGGTGGTAAAGGTTTCTGTTTTCTTGCCTGTATTGACAGTCCAGACAGGATAAACCTCTTTGACACCGTCGAGCGAGAAAGTGACTTGATTGATGTTCTGGTCAACATTGAGGTTGATGTTGCCTTCGAAAGTCTGCACAGCTGGCAGTCCGGCTTCACTGATGCCCTCGAAGGTCTCTGGTGAGCAGGCGGTCAGACCTGCTCCCAGAATTGCTCCCAACATGTATTTAGAGATATTCTTCATTGTCGTGTTTTTTTAAGAATTAGTAGTTGCCGTTCTGCTTGAGTGTGCCGTTGGCAGCATCGATGTCTGACTGAGGAATAGGCAAATAGCGCACAGCATCGGTCCATGCTTTGGTGCGGTGTCCGCCTCCATCGTTGCCAGGAGTAAGTGTGCTGGCTGCCTTGCCGGTGCGCACCAGGTCGAAGTAACGCTTACCTTCGGCTACAAATTCGTGACGACGCTCGTCAATGATGCTCTCAACAGTAGCTGTAGTAGCGGGCAAACCGGCACGGGTGCGCACCTCATTTAGGTACTTGTCAGCATCGCTCTGATTGCCGGCAGCAAGCGAGAGTTCTGCAGCATTGAGCAATGTTTCGGCATAACGATACACGCGAAGGTTGTTGTTGAAACCGAGGTCGGCATCAGCCTTCTGGTCTTTGTTATTGGCCTTTTTGCATATATATTTATAGGTATGGTAACCAGTGTACATCCAGCCCTTGTCGTCAGAACTGCCGTTGGCCTCGAGGTCAATAAATGAAGCCTTGATGCGCTTGTCGGCAGGATCGAAGCTGTTGACTGTGTGCAAAGGAACAGAGCCGAAGCCCCAGCCTGCATCAATGTCTGCATACATTGGGTCTTTTGAATTGCATTGGAAGCCGCGTGGGCCCCAAAGACGTGGTGCTACCGAACCGCCAGCGCCAAGCTGATTACCCCAGCCGCGAACTGAGTTGTCGTCAAAGTAGTTAATTTCGAAAATTGACTCTTTGCACCACTCATTCTCTTCGTCCCAGATGGCCGAGAAATCTTCGAGCAAGGCAAACTTGCCACTGCCGATGAGCTCTTTCATATAGCTGAGAGCCTTGTCGTATCGACCTTTATCGTTCTGCAACATAACCATTTCGGTATAGAGCATATAGGCCATAGGCTTGGTCACGTGACCTTTTTCTTCAGCAGAGTAGTCCTCTTTGAGGCTGCCTGTTGCGAGAATGTCTTCCAGTTCGGTGATGATGATGTTATACACCTCATCGGCCTGGCTTTGCTCGTAAGTATAAGGTGCACTGAGGTTTTCCATGTAGCAAGGAATGTTGCCATAAAACTTCCAGAGCACATTGTAATAGAAGGCGCGGAGTAAACGAGCTTGCGTGTCAATATCGCTCTTTTCGCTCGAAGTGATATTGCCGGCATCGAGCACCCACTGAGAGTATTTCAGCACATCGTTGCAGCGCTTTACGCCCGAGTATGAGTCACTCCAGAGTCCGTTTGGAGCTACTTGTGGGGTACAAGAGTACTGGAACATCATCTGCAAGAAAGGTTGGTCTTCGCTCGAGCCGCCGTTGGGGTAGAGGTCATCACCGAGGAGATCGGCCACAAAGTTAAGTGAGCAATAGTTCCAGGTTGAGCCATAGTCGTACCAGTGTAGCGGAGCATAGGCAGCAACTAATGCCTCGTTGAGCGCTGTCTTGGTGGTGTAGTATTCCTCGATAAAGGTATCAGTTGGACTGGTTACCTCGAGGAAATCGTCAGAGCATGAGGTCATTGCAAGACCTGCAGCTGCCACAGACATCAATATATATTTCTTCATAATAATATCGTTTTTTGTAATAATTGTCAACTATAAACTATTTATTGTTAACGGCTTAGAAGGTTACATTTACACCGACCTTAAAGGTGCGAGGTTGTGGATAAACACCGAAGTCCATACCGCTTGAAGTACCAGCTGAAGAGATTTCAGGATCGTAGCCATAGTACTTGGTGAAAGTGAGGAGATTTTCGGCAGCCACATAAGCACGCAGGCGGCTGATGAATGCCTTCTTAGTGATGTTCTGTGGGATGGTGTAGCCAAGTTCAATGTTCTTAAGACGAACATAAGAACCATCGTGGATGTATAGGTCTGAACACTTCCAGTTGGTAGCATCGCCAAGGATGTAGATTGGATACTTGTTCGAAGTGCCTTCGCCTGTCCATCGGCCGAGCATCCAGCCTGGGAGATTGATTGCGTTGAGGTCAAGGCGTCGGGTAGCATCAAAGATGTCGTTGCCTTGAGTGCCTTGCCAGAACATCATGAAGTCGATTCCCTTCCAAGCTGCGTTGAAGGTCATACCAAAACTCCAATCTGGGGTGCCCTTACCAATCTTGGTGCGGTCGTCGTCAGTGATTTGGCCGTCGCCGTTGGTGTCAACAAATCGTACATAGCCAGGTTTTGCATCGGGCTGAATCATCTGACCTTGAGCATTGGTGTAAGCCTCAACTTCGGCCATGTTCTGGAAGATGCCATCGGTCTTCAAACCATAGAAGTATGGGAAAGGCTGACCAGCTTCGGCACGAGATACGTTGCCGAGGTTCTGCACATTGTCATACATCTCGAAGCCGGCAGCATTGCCCAACTTGATAAGCTCATTCTTGATGTAAGAGGCATTGGCTTTGATGCCAAACTGAGCATCTGCAACTTTCCACTTGTAACCAAGTTCAATTTCGAAACCTCGGTTCTCCATGTCACCAACGTTGCCAACAGGCTTGGTCTCGCCCACATAGCTTGGAATGTTCATATCCTTGAGCATGCCGTTGGTTGCCTTCTTGAAGTAGTCGAGGGTCACGGTGAGCGAGTTGTTGAAGAAGCCAAGGTCAATGCCTAAGTCGGTCTGTTCAGACTCCTCCCATTTGAGATCGGGATTGGCCAAACCGTTGGCCTTAGAAGAAATCAGCTCATGTTCAATGCCACCTGCACCGAAGCCGTAGTTGTTGCCGCCTTGTGTGAGAACTGTGTAACGGAAATCGCCAATAGCATCGCTACCATTCTTACCCCAGCTGAAGCGAACCTTAAGGTTGTCGAGCCAGTCGCGGGTGTTCTCCATAAAGGCTTCGTTCATTACGTTCCAGCCGAGTGAGAATGATGGGAATACACCATACTTGTTGTTAGGACCGAAACGGCTTGAACCATCGCGGCGCACTGTGGCCTGCAGCATGTAGCGCTCATCATAGTTATAGCTGAGTCGGGCGAAGAGCGAAGAGAGCGTGTGCTTCACGTTAGGTCCACCCCAGCCATCGCGGTCGCCATCGGCTGCAATGCCGGTGGAACCATTGATCCAAGGTTTGTTGAAATCCTTGATGTTATTGCGCGAAGCACCGAGGGTCCAGCCAGAGTTTTCGAAAGCAGACTGGCCAAGCACTACGTTAACTGTGTGCTTGTCGAATTCCTTGTCATAAGTGAGCACGTTTTCGAGCTGCCATACAGTGCCACGATCGCTTTCGGCTGATACTTTTGAGTAGCTGGCATGTTTGCCTGCTGGTGCAATAAAGTGAGGAATCTGATATGAGTCGTTACCCCAGAATGAGAGATCTGCGCCATAACTGGTGCTGAATTTCAAACCATCCCACAACTGAATGGTGGCGCGCCAGTTGGCTACAAACTTGTGGCTCCAGTTCTTTGCTGCTGGCAAGGCGAACATAGAGAGTGGATTGGCCATCTCGTTGAAGCCTGCACCTGGAATGTTGAGCAATTTACCACCGATGTAGAGTGGGCGATATTCGTCTGGATAAGCAGCCGAATATTCATCAATCTGCTTTTGGGCAGCTTCGCCCTCCAAGAAAGGAGTGATGATTGGAGGTAAAGAAAGAGCAGAACTCAAAACGCTGCCCCACTGAGAGTTAACGTCTATGCCGGAACTCTTAACGCGTGCGTAAGACACATTCGAAGATATTTCGAGCTTATTGAGCCAATTGCGTTCCTTCGAAACATCGAATAAAGTAGCATTCAAGTTGCTTCTAAGTGTCATGCGTTCGTAGTTCGATTGACCGTAATTACCGCCTACAATACCCTCTTGGTTGTAGTAACCGGCCGAAAGGAAGTAGTTTACGACGTCATTGGCACCGCTAACATTGAGTTCGTGGTTTGTTACAGGAGCATTGTCGTTAAACATCAAGTCTTGCCAATCTGTGTCAACAGTCACGTTGTATGGGTCGTTGTAGATAGGAGAGGCTCCGCTGTTGACAAGACCTTCATTGCGCATCACCATATATTCGGAAGCATTGAGTACATCGCGGTGTGTCCAGGCGGTCTGCCAGCCGTGAGAGAAGTTGTAGTTCACTGTGGCTTTGCCTTTCTTGCCCTTTTTGGTGGTTACGAGAATAACACCGTTAGCAGCACGTGCACCATAAATGGCACCTGAAGCGGCATCTTTGAGAACCTCAATACTTTCAATATCGGATGGATTTAGGAAGTCGAAACCACCCTCAATGGCCATTCCATCAATGATGTAAAGAGGATCAGAGTTGTTGACTGAACCGGTACCGCGAATACGAATCTTAGAAGCTGCACCTGGCTGACCTGAAGCAGATGTTACGTTGATGCCTGCAGCGAGACCTTTAAGAGCGTTATCAACACGTACAGGTGAAGTGCCGGCTAAATCATCGGCACCCACTTTGGCGATAGCAGCGGTCACAACGCTTTTCTTTTGTACGCCATAACCTACTACGACTACATCATCGAGCATCTTGTTGTCTTCAAGAAGGGTGATGGACATGGTTTCTTGTGCCTTCATCTGTTGTGAGGTGTAACCTACATAACTGAATTCGATGACGGCATCATCAGGTACATTAGTCAATGCAAAATTGCCATCGATGTCTGTGATTGTACCATTGGTGGTACCCTGAATGCGTGCAGTTGCGCCAGGAACTGGTTCTCCGAAAGCATCCTTCACGACACCTTTCACTACGATCTGCGCAAAGGCAGATGTGGCAGAGAACAGCGTCAGTGTGGCGACCATTGTTAGACGCGACGCCATAGGTTGGATTCTGTTTCTCATAAATGTTAGTTTTTAGAATATATTAAAATGTGTAAGTTGATATCTGTAACTTATTGTTTGTTTTGTAGGTTGCTTTTTTCGATGTGCAAAGATAGAGATAATATATAAATAAAAAAATAGCAAGTAAAACTAATCAGTAAGTTTTTACTTGCTATTTATAATTGAATATCAGTAGAATAATATTTTCTGTCGGTAAAAAATAATAGGTAACAAAGGAGTGTTGTATTTGTACGATTTAGCGACATTTAGTTGCGCAACCGATTACTAAATTAGCGCCCAAGTTTTTGTATTTTATTAAGAAAATCTTCTTTTTCGTACGTAGTTTTGTTTCTCAACTTGAGGCGGTTATTGTAGATAGTCTGAGGCGAGCAGTGCAGGAATTCTGCAATTTTAATTGAGTCTGTGATTCCCAGACGTACCAAAGCTATGATGCGCAGGTCTGTGTTGAGCAGTTCTGAATTCTTACGAGGTTCGATGCGCTCTTCCGGTTTGAGCAACTCATTGAAATCGTTGATGAAGTTGGGGTAGATGGATAGAAACAGCGTGTCGAAATTCTGATAGAATTCCTTCAATTCGTCTTGTACTAACGTGCTCTTGTCTGTGAGTTTCAAGATTTCTTCGTATTGCTTTACTTTGGCCTTGCGGTTGATGTTCTTACGATATTCGTCCATCTTACTGATGTAGTTCGAACAGAGGCTGAATACATAACCGATGTATTCCTCTTTGACAAGTTCGGCGTCTTTGAGGCCACGATTCGCCTCGTCGAGTTGAGCGATGGAATCCTGAAGTTGTTGGTTGATTTCTTTGAGTCGCTGGTTTGTTTTGGCTAGTTCTGCTTGGTTATGATTGAGCAGATTATTGCTTTCTCGCAGTTTCTTGCGCTGGTTGCGAAGGCTTGCCGATTGTTTTCTAACAACAACAAACGCTACAACGAGCAGAATAAGTACCAACGATAGTATGGCCAGTCCGGCATAAAGCAAATGGCGTTGTTGCTGGTCGCGTTCCTGGTAGGATAGAAGTATTTTGTCCATTACGGGAGCGATGCTCACGGTTCGCACAAGATTGTTGTAGATGCGAGCTGTCTCGAGGGCACTGAAAAAGTCTTGAAACGTTCTTTGAAATATTGTAATTGGTCGAAAT
>JAUNCV010000055.1 GCA_030526445.1 Bacteroidales bacterium
CAGTCGAGTAGTACTAATCACCCGAGAACTTCTTTTGAAAAATAGACACTATAGAAATTATAGATACTATAGAGAGCTTTACTCTTAAAATTTTCAATATGTCAACAATACAACTTGTCTAAGCATCACAGAGACAAGGCTAAAACTAAGGCCGTTATAGCGCAAGGGCTCCACCTCATCCCATTCCGAACTGAGAAGTTAAACCTTGCATCGCCGATGGTACTGCCAACGCGGGAGAGTAGGAAGCGGCCACCTTACAAAAGCCCAGCCATTTCGGTTGGGCTTTTTTTTGTTGTCGCTTCCAACGAATTTAAAAAGTTGAAGCGGGATGCCCAACCAATCATAGTTGGGCTTTTTTGTTTTTTGCCTATCTATATTTTTGACTCATGTAACCAAATTGATATAAAATATGATTTTTTAAATCGTTTTTATTTCAATATGTGCTTTCTTTTTTGGCAATAGATGAAATATTAACTATTTTTGCACGCGTATAGTTGAAAAAGAAATAAGAATGAATATTAAATATTTACACCTTTCAAAACTGGTAGTTTTCCTTACTATCATGGCTTCTTTGACCTCTTGCCATTTCGGACGAGATGCCGAAGAGCTCAGGCCTTCTTTTGCTGATGAGCGTAGATGGATTGAATATTCATTTACTGCTGGTTTCCCATTTAAGTATTCAAGTAACAGTACGATTGAAGATCATGATGTTGACGGACTCAAGGTTAATTGGGACCGAAGAGAATCGTTTGCTCTTTTTGGTGACATGTTTTTGGATATTACCGACACAGTGTATAATTATCTCATTCCACCGAAGGTTTTGAGACTTGATTTTGATGCATTAAAATACTCTGACATTACTATTGACGGAGGAATCAGTAAAATCGGGTTTGGTTTTGGTGCATGGATTAAGCAGGGCGATGGTATTGACTATTCCCAGCATGTGTCTGTTTTGTACCCATATTCTAAGGTGATTGATGAATATGGCAACATACCTTATGCCAATGCAAAGTCTCTCGATTTTAATTTTAATGAGCAGGATGGTGTGCTTGAGCATTTGCGTAACAACTATTTTATTGCTTTAGGCGATGGCATGAGTCTCATCAGTGCTACGACAGGTACTATTACGACCGAAGGCGAAACTTATCTTCGTATTGTTCCTAAGTTTGCTATTGTTCGATTAGCGCTCACCGTTTCTGAAGAGGATACGCATACATTGCGCGAATTTGTTGATTGTCGCAGTATAAGCGAATCGGTAAGATATATTGATAATATTACTATTTCGAACAACAATGGTGCTGCTTCGGCTTTCAACAAAACGGTTCTTGACCTTGAATATGGTGTTATGCGAGCCTCTTACAATGCGCAGTCCCGTCTGATTATTCGCTCAGACAATGCCTTTACTACATTGGATGAACGAACCTACGATAACCGCACCTCTTTAGCACTCATTGGCGGCAAGAAGAGATGCTGGGGCACGATGGTATATGTTGCTTTGCCATGTACCGATTATGGAAAGCTGGCTTTCGATGGCATCATTGATGTTTCTATCAAAGAACACCTTTCGGGCAATGTTACTCACTATTATGGTAAGTTGCAGCCTATTGAACTTGAAGAGGGAGGCTATTATCTGACCTCTGCCGTTGAACTTACTGCTTCAACCGACATGAAAGAAGCGGCCGAGATTTTGAAAGTACCTGGTGTTGTAGGAAACGAGCAATAAGCAATGCTGCTCTTCATTTAGTTTTTATCTTCAAAGCTAATTAGTGCATGAGATCAAATATTTATAAATATGCAGCCACTTTGGTGGTTTGTCTGGCTTTTGGTTCATGTCGATTCGGCGAATCTGCCGAAGATGTGGTGAACAAGCATAAGCAAGAGGAGCGACATTTGTTGTTCTCGATGAATATAGCCGGTCCTGACGGTTCATTGTCGAGTCGTGTGACGATCAAAGACGATGGCTTGAATGGCCTTTTGTATAATTGGGAGTATAATGATGCCATTGCTATTTTCGACAATGGAGATGTTCTTTCGAACAAGGACAGTATCTCACCTTTGGTGCCTTGTTTGGCATACGTTTCGGAAGAGGTGAGTGCCGATGGCGAATCGGGCTTCCTCAAAGGCTCTTTATTCCAGGCCATCATTCGCGCAAAGATTGGCAACAACGCGGTCAATGCTAAAGAATTTTATTTGTTGCAGCCTTATGACCCAGTTGCTACTTATCGAAGCAATGCATCGTCAGTGACCCTCGACTTTACGGGTCAGGATGGTTCTTTGTCTCGTTTGGCAAAAGAGTATCAGTATTCATGGGGCAAAGCCTTAGGTATTTGTCTTGACGAGGTTGTTACTTTGACCGATAATCAGACTTCTTGCAATGTTGAGTGGCATGTTCATGAAGACCGTGGTCGTGTTGTTCTGGATAGTAAGGTGGCTATTGTGCGATTTGCAATGCTCTATCAGCCTACTGATCTGGCAGGTTCTTATTCGGGTGCAGCATACGCTTTGTCTGACTACCTGAAAAAGCAGGGCTTGATAATTCACCATATTGAGATAGAGAACCTTCTTGAAAATGGTACGAAACTTTCGAAGGCCAAACTTGATATGAGAACAGGCTTGGTATCAGAATTGAAAGATGCTGATGCTTCACTTGTGATTCAGTCGCCAGAAGGTTATATCAAAACAGTCGAAGTCAGAGAGGATGATGCTATTGACGGTGATGGTGCGCGATCATGGGGCACAAGCTTCTATGTCTCTATGCCATGTCCAGAAGGAACAATGAGAATGCAACCACTTGTCAAGGTGTTTACATGCGATGCAACCACGCACAAACTTTCTGAGCACGTCTTTTATGGCAAGTTAAACGCCAATACTGTAAAAGAGGCTAACTTCTACTTGACTGCACCTATCAAAATGGTGTCAGACAAGGCCCTTCTGAAGGAGGAAAGCAAACTTTATCGCTATTATAACTCTTCGTTTGTATGGGAGCCTGTAACTATTGAATAAGTATGGAAAAGGCAATGAAATTTATCAATTATATCTTTATCTTGTTTGTCTTGTTGGGCGTAGTTTCGTGCGACCAGCAGGAGGGAGATGATATTGCACAGACTCCAGTCACGCTGAAGTTGGATCTTGCCATTCCTTTCGATGGCAATGCAGACTCGCGTGCTATGGGCGACCCTGGTGTGGAGGAAACATTTCTTCGTCCTACTAGATTGTGGGTGTTTCTTGCCGTTGAGCAGAAAACTGAGCGTTATGTATATAGCGTGAGCTTCAACATGGCAGAGAACAAGTGGAACCTGAGCGAAGACAATCTGTCTTTCTCGTTCGAAAGCGAAAAAAGTTGCCACTTTGAGGGCCTTGACTTTGCGAAGAATCCGGTAATCAGAGCCTATCTTATTGCATCGCACGACCCATTCTCATTCTCTCAGAACCTTGTTTCGCCTGCAGCCGACGGTCAGGTAACTGTTCAGAAGATTACAGAAGAACAGTTGACCCGTTTGACCATCAATGCATACAATGGTTCGAAGTATGTCAGCTTGCGCGATGTATATTCGACACCTTATAATCTCAATAAAAATGGTAAGGACATGAATGTGTCTGGCGGTACCTATTACGGAACCGTTGACATTACAGGATCACGCACCATAACATTGAAAGAATCATTGTATCATGTGGCTGCAAAGGTCGATTTCCAGTGGAATGTTGAGAGCAGCAATGCTCAGCCTAATGTGGCCAAAAGCATTTTGATTAAGAATGCGCCAGCAGTGGGTTATGCTTTCCGCCCTACAGAACGACCTTCGAGCAGCAAGTTCTACTCTAAGTTGTTGCTTGGCGAAGAAGAGGCTGAAGATAGCAGTGATGCTGTGGCTGTGAACCCAGGAAATCAGTGGAGTGGACGAGCTTGTACCTATATGTTCCAGCCTGGTTGGCTCGAATATAAGTTTACTACGGTCAATAACGAAGCCGAGGGTGGTTATCATGGCACTGCCGATCCTGATGAGTTAGTACATGGTGAGACTGCTGATATCTTTGCCTCTTGGTATAAGATCAATATTAGCATTAAAGATTCAACGATTGAGTAATGATGGTACGAAATATGTATGATACAATAAAGAGATCGGTCATGTTGCTGACCGTTGTCTGCATGGGTTACTCTGTGCAGGCTGCAAACTTGCGTGTCGTCTATGTTGATCCGGCCCATGGCCAAAGCACCAATAGTGGTGCCAGCTGGCAGAATGCTTTGGGTGCAGAAGACCTGCAGCGTGCCATTGATATGGCTTCTGATTTTGTGCAAAATAGTGTTTCGAAGGGCAAGCCTCAAGAGGCATTTGTTTTGGTCAAAGGTAACGAAAAGAAACTGGGCGAGATTGTTCTCCGCTATGGCGTAAATATCTATGGTGGCTTTGACCCCGATTGTGAGTCATTGATGACCGATGAGGTTCCTGAGCGTCAGGCTGTGGCTGCTCCTTTTGCTGTCAAGTCAAAGGTTTCGCGCATTGCAACCAGCGAGGTTGATAACTTTCCAGCCTCGGGTTTGCAGACCATCGTTGATGGTTTTGTCGTCTCTCCATCGGCTCAGGCGGGTGTAAAACAGTCGGTTGTTCAGCCATTGATCGATATCAATCCTAAGGTCAAAGAGGGCAAGAACAGTGTGCCAGCTGTTGCTATTCGAAACTGTATTGTATGCGATGCCGATGCTAGCCAGAGCAGCATCAATATTGCTAATATCAGCAATGCTCTTGCCTACGGCATGTTGTTTTATAATAACAGCATCAAGAAAGGCCAGAGTACGCTCTATTTAGGCGAACAGGGCTGGGGTGTTCATCTGACAGTTGAAGGTGTTGCTACTGACAATGCAGGCACTTCATCCGACAAACTCAACTATGATATGGGCCACTATCGCGCCTCGTTCATCAACTTTGAGCGTGATGCTGCAACAAGAAAAAGTTTCTCGGGCTATAACTATTATATCTCTGATGAGAAGTATGATGTTCGAGCGCTCAACTATCAGCTTACTGAGAAGTCGGTCTTCATCGATGCTTGTGATGCTGTAGAAGAACTTCCTGCCAGTCTTCAGAAACTGATCGATTATAGCAAGGATTGTGATTTGTTGGGCAATCGCCGATTGCTGAAGGGCGTAACTGCCAGTGATAAGTCTGACCGAGGTGCATTTGAAACTTGGTGTGTGGCCGAAGGTGCTACTGTCGCTACAGAGCACACAGCTACGAATCCTCATTTCTATCCGCATGAGGGATCGGTGGTTTATCTGATGGAGGGCAGCAGCCTTTGTCTCGGTGCCGAACAGGTTGTCACCAAACCTGGTTATCTTTTGCTCAAAGAGGGTGCTTCGCTTTATGGTCAGGGCCATGAGGTTCAGGTCGCTTATCTTTCTGTAGAGCGAGAGGTCAAGGCCAAGGGCGATATTGTAGCCTTGCCTTATGCTATGGGTTATTATTACCAGCCGGTGAGTGGAACATGGCAGAACATAACCAGTAACGCTCTGCTGGGCCCAACCACATATAGTTATGATGCCCAGACTGGCGTGCTCACTCTGCAGGCCGATGTGACTTGTAAGAGCTATAATGGCGTTAAGCGTGCCGACACCTTCTATCGCCCCTCCGACACCAATTCCGGTTGCTGGGACCAGTTGATTGAAACCGATGCTTCAGCTTGCCAGGGTGTCAATTTCTTGCCCGGACGTGAGCGTACCGCCATGTTCCGTTTTACGGCCAAAGGTGTTAGCATAGACGACTATCTTTATGCCGAAGAACTCTATTCGGGTTACAAGAGTGTAGCGTTCCAGCAGCATAATCTGGAGTCGGATAAGGGCAATGGTCAGATAACTTCGAGCGAAAACATGGGTTGGAACTGCTTTGGCATTCCATATCTTGTGAGCGACTATCGCCCATATCTTGGCGCTGATGGCGAGACTTATGCCGGAGGTGCCTATATGATGCAGATACCGCGCCAGTTGTGGTTGTGGTATAATGGTAAGCAGACACCAGATGGCGGAACTGTCGATGTGAATGGCGCAGGTTTCTGTCCTGTATCGTCGTGGAGCAGTGATTCAGAAAGCTGGCATCTGGAGGCAGGCGAAACCGGCCGTTTGTGGCTTGGCGAAGGTATTTTTGCACAGACGGCAACCTTCAATGCTTCAGAGATGGTCGATTTCTATTTGCCAGTCTACAAAAATGAAATCGAGGAAGATTCTGTTGCATCTCGCACCAATGCTCGTTTTGTAGGAAGTCATATCGGAACCTTAGGCATCGACCACATCTCTTCGAAAGAGGATGAAATGATGTTCGATATGTATGGCCGCTGCTTGCCTAATCCGGTAGAGCGAGGCTTCTACATTTCTGATAAGAAGAAGGTGTTTGTTAAGTAACTTTTCTACAGCAAGCAACCTTTTAAAATAATAAACTCTCTAACCAGGGAAATTTTTTCCTCCGGTTAGAGAGTTTTATTTTTATAGGTATTTAATTACCTTTTTATTTTGTGAGGTGAGTACCTGCCTCGGCCACATCAATATTGTCGGCGTGAGTGATAACTACTTCAGACACTCCATGCTCGATGGCGCTGAAACTGTTCTCGAGTTTTGGGAGCATGCCACCGCTCACAACACCCTCTTCAACGAGGCGGGGGAAATCGCTCGAGGTGATAGAAGGAATAACGCTGTCATCGTCATCAGGGTTCATGAGAACGCCCTTCTTCTCGAAGCAGAACATCAAGGTTACCTCAAACGAACGGCTCAGGGCCTTGGCCACCTCGCTGGCAATTGTGTCGGCATTGGTGTTGAGCAAAGAGCCCTTTGAGTCATGTCCGATAGGAGAGATGACAGGCACCACGCCCTTAGCAATGAGGTCGGCCAGCAAATCGGCATTTACCTGATCCACGTCGCCCACAAAGCCGTAGTCGATGAGTTGCATCGAGCCATCTTCCATCTTGGTGTTCTTTGGAGCACGACGATGGCTCTGTATCACATTCATATCTGCACCGGTGAGGCCGAGAGCATTCACTCCGCGAGCCTGCAACTGGGCTACAATATTCTTATTAACCAAACCAGCATACACCATCGTAACCACTTTGAGCGTTTCGGCATCAGTGATGCGTCGGCCGCCAATCATGGTTTGTGCAATGCCAAGTTGTTCGGCAATCTTGGTGGCGCTTCTTCCGCCGCCGTGAACCAGTACTTTCAGGCCCTCAATACGGGCAAATTTGTCGAGCAGGGCCTGGAGCGAAGCTTCGCTCTCCACAATGCCGCCACCCACTTTGACAACAGTCAGTTTCATAATCTTAATCTTCGGTCTTGAATCTCTATATTAGTGCCATTCTTTGATGCGCTGTTCTTCGCTCAGCTGGCAAATCAGCAGTGTGCCGTTGTGCTCAGAAACAATCATATCCTTCATGCCCTGAATCACTACCTGCTTGCCCTGCGGCATGCGTACCATGCAGCCTTCGCTTTCAATCATCTTCACACCATCGCCAATCACAGCATTGCGGTCATCGTCTTGTGGTGTGAGTGTGTGCAGGCTGCCCCAGGTGCCGAGGTCGCTCCAACCAAACTCTGCAGGCATCACATAAGCCAGCTGGGTCTTCTCCATCACGGCATAGTCAATAGAAATCTTCGGACAGGTGTCATAGAGTTTATCCACCATTGCCTGCTCTTTGACGGTGAAGAAGGTTGGTGCAATCTTGTCCATAATCTCTGCAATCTCTGGTGCATACTGGCGAAGTTCGCTGACAATGGTCGAAACCTGCCAGAGGAACATGCCCGAGTTCCAAGTGTATCGTCCGGTTTCAAGATACTCTTCAGCAGTTTTGAGATCAGGTTTCTCGCGGAACGAAGCCAGTTTGTAGATAGGCGAAAGGAGCGAAGCAAAGGCCGAAGGGCGACGACCCTTCTTGCCAGCATCGTGAGTCTCGAGGGTTGGGTCAGCGATACGCTCACCTTGCTCAATGTAGCCATAGCCGGTCTCTGGGCGGGTAGGCTGCATACCGAGGGTCAGGATGCGATCTCCTCCGCAGACGAAGTCAAGACCCTGAGCCACACAACGCTGAAATTCGCGAGGGCTGATGACCAAGTGGTCAGAGGCTGCCACAAAAACTGCTGCCTCTGGGTCTTCGGCCTGAATCTTCCACGAAACATAAGCCACACAAGGAGCCGTATTTCGCATGCATGGCTCAAGCAAGATGTGCTGAGGGTTGATGCCCTGCAACTGCTCGCGAACCAGTTCTGCAAAATTCTTCGACGTTACTACCCAAACATGCTCAATATCAATAAGGCCGCCGAAGCGATCGAAGGTCTGCTGAATCATTGTTCGACCTGTGCCCATGATGTCAAGGAATTGCTTGGGACACTGAGGAGTGGACATGGGCCAGAAGCGACTACCGATGCCACCTGCCATAATGACGAGATGATTTGCCATAATTACTTAATATTTTTGCGGCAAAGATAGGAAAAATGTTGATAATTATGAAAAAAACTCACATTTTTTTGTTCAATTTACTATTTCTTTATATATTTGCAGCGGAAATATGAGAAGAGAGACGCCAACAAGCGTTTCTCTTCGCTGCTTAAATAATATATATGATAAACAAACAGGAAATCATTGATCTGGTTGACCAGTATCTTTTGGCCGCTGAAAGTGAAAGCTTTTTGGTGGATGTTACCGTAAACCGTGACAACAAAATTGTCATCGAAATTGACAACGACGAAGCTGTCGATATTGATGAATGTGTGGCCATCAGCCGTTACATTGACGAGCACATGGACCGTGAAAAAGAGGACTTTGAACTTGAAGTGGGTTCATTCGGTCTCACCTCTCCGCTCAAGACTTTGCGCCAGTATGCCAAGTTTGAGGGTGAAGAAATGGAGGTGCTGATGCGCGATGGCCGCAAGTTGAAGGGCATTCTCGGCGCTGCCGATGAAGAGGGCTTCGACCTGACTTGGACCGCCAAGGAGAAGGTTGAGGGTAAAAAGAAAAAAGAAGAGGTGACCCATCAGGAGCACTTGCTTCATAAGGATGTTAACAGAATTTATTATAATTTTTAAAAGAATATACAGAAATGGCAACAAGACAGAAAGAGGAAGTAGCTTCAATGATTGAAAGCCTTCAGGAGTTCAGTGAATTGAAGAGCATCGATAAGAAAACTCTTACTTTGGTGCTGCAGGACTCGTTCCGTTCAGTGCTCGCTAAGATGTTTGAGACCGATGAGAATTTTGATGTGATTGTAAACCCAGACAAGGGCGACATCGAGATTCTGATGAATCGTGTAGTGGTAGCCGACGATGAGCTTCAGAACCCATTGTTGGAGGTGAAGCTGAGCGATGCACGCAAGACTGTAGAGGATATTGAGATTGGTGAGGACTTTACCGAAGAGGTTCATTTCGAGGACTTCGGCCGTCGTGCTATTCTTAACCTCCGTCAGACCCTTGCTGCCAAGATTCTTGAGCTTCAGAAGGATGGCCTTTATAATAAGTATAAGGACCTCGTAGGCCATGTTGTTACTGCTGAGGTTTATCAGGTTTGGAAGCGCGAAATGCTTCTCGTTGACGAAGATGGCAATGAGGTTTCTTTGCCACGTACCGAGCAGATTGCTGGCGATAACTTCCGCAAGGGCGATCATGTTCGTGCCGTTGTGCTTCGTGTTGACAATGCTAACAACAACCCAAAGATTATCCTTTCTCGTACTGCACCTATCTTCCTTCAGCGTCTCATGGAGCAGGAGATTCCTGAGATTGCCGATGGCACTATCCGCATCGTAAAGATTGTTCGTCTGGCAGGCGAGCGTGCTAAGGTTGCTGTTGAGACTAGCGACGATCGTATCGATCCAGTAGGTGCTTGTGTGGGTGTTAAGGGCGGCCGTATCCATGGCATCGTTCGTGAGCTCCGTGGCGAGAACCTCGACGTTATTCCTTATACCAACAATGCAAGCCTGCTCATTCAGCGTGCCCTCTCTCCAGCCTCTATCTCACAGATTCACATCGACGAGGAGAGCAAGACTGCCGAGGTGTTCATGAGCTCAGAGGAGGTAAGCCTCGCTATTGGTAAGGCTGGTGCCAACATCAAGCTTGCTTGCATGCTCACTGGCTATCAGATTGACGTATATCGTGAGGGTACCGGCGACGATATCTTCCTTGACGACTTCAGCGATGCTATCGAGCCTTGGGTTATTCAGGCACTCAAGGGCATTGGCTTGGCTACTGCAAAGGCAGTGCTCGAGGCCGATCCTGCTATGGTTGCCGATAAGGCTGACCTCGAGGAGGAGACAGTTGCTGAGGTTCGCGCCGTCCTGGAAAAAGAATTTGAGGAATAATCAACAAATCAGTATTAATTAAATAATAGTTACGCGAATGCGATTAAATAAAATAGCAAAAGACTTCAACGTAGGTGTTTCAACTTTGATCGAATTTATCGAGAAGAAGACTGGAAGCACCGTTGAAGGTGGCCCTATGGCCAATGTATCTGATGACCTATATCAGATGCTCTGTAAGGAGTTCAAGAAGGACAAATCGAACAAGGAGGCTTCAGAGCGTGAGCGAATTGAGCGTCAGCAGACTCGTGATAAGATTAAGGAGGAGACCCGAGCTGTGGCAGTGGCTGCTGCAACACCAGCTCCTACTACCGTTGTGCGCACCTCTACTGAGGAGAAGCTCGATGCTCGTCCAAAGGTGGTTGGTACCATCGATTTGGAGGCTAAGCCAAAAGTTGCTGAGCCAGCACAAGCTGAGCCTAAGCAGGCACCTGTAGTTGAGAAGAAAGAGGAGGCTGCACCAGCACCTAAGGCTGCTGAGGCACCTGCCGAGAAGAAGCCAAATCAGACCGCTAAGGGCGAACTGAGCAAGGATCGTATCAGCGAGGAGCCTCTGCCAGAGGCAGCTCGTTCGGGCGAAATCTTCCGTGTTTCTCCAACCAAGGGCCCACAGCTCAATGTGGTTGGTACTATCGACCTCGATGCGCTGAACCAGAGCACTCGTCCTAAGAAGAAGAGCAAGGAGGAGCGCAAGAAGGAGCGTGAGCAGAAGAATGGTAACAACAACAATCAGGGTGGCAACAACAACCGCCATCGTGGTGCTCAGAAGGTTGATATCAACGAAGAGATCAACAAGGGTCGCAACAATGGCGGCAACAACAATGGCAATGGTGGTGGCCGCGACAAGAAGAGCCACAACGATGCCCGCCGTCAGGATCGTGACGAGCTTCGTCAGCATGGCAAGCACAGCAAGAAGAACCAGAAGATCGAGGTAACTGAAGAGGATGTACAGAAGCAGGTAAAGGATACCTTGGCTCGTCTTCAGAACAAGCTCGATAAGAAGGGCGTGAAGTATCGTAAGGACAAGCGCAATGCTGCTGCTGAGCGTGCTGCTGAGGCTGAAGAGGCACAGGCTGCTGAGAGCAAAATCTTGAAGCTCACCGAGTTCGTAACCGCAAACGACTTGGCTACCATGATGAATGTGCCAGTGGTTAAGGTTATCGGTACCTGTATGACTCTTGGCATGATGGTGTCAATCAACCAGCGTCTCGATGCTGAGACCATCAACCTCGTTGCTGAGGAGTTTGGCTTCGAAACCCAGTATGTATCAGAAGAGGTAGAGCAGGAGCTCGAGACCGTTGAGGATACCGAGGATCAGCTCGAGAGCCGTCCACCTATCATTACCGTCATGGGTCACGTTGACCACGGTAAGACCAAGTTGCTCGACCACATCCGTAACGCTAATGTGATTGCTGGTGAGGCTGGTGGCATTACTCAGCACATCGGTGCATACAACGTGCAGTTGGCCGATGGCCGTCATGTAACTTTCCTCGATACTCCTGGTCACGAGGCATTTACCGCTATGCGTGCTCGTGGTGCTAAGATGACCGATATCGCTATCATCATCATTGCTGCCGACGA
>JAUNCV010000235.1 GCA_030526445.1 Bacteroidales bacterium
TTGCTGAGTTTCAGGATTGTAGTTTGCTTGTACGTCGCCATTGGCCAAAACAATATCGATGAAGTTGACACCCCAGCCGAAACTTGCCCAGTTGGTAACACCAAGGCAGTTCTTCATCATCTCTACATTGCCTGAACCTCCATCTGGATCAAGATCACCCATTGAGCCCTGGAACTGAGCGTACACGCCGCCCTTGCCCTGGTCGAGGAGAATGGTGTACATTGGGCCATCCTTCTTGACAACGATATCGCCTGTGGTAACTAAAGTCGGTGTCTTAGCACCATTGGCAATTGTGTACCAAAGTGAGCCAGCATAATCTTCGAAGGCAGGAATGCCCCAAATTTCGTATGCGTCGTTCATGAAGGTATAACCTGCTACATAGCCTGTGCCTGGAGCATAAGTGCCTTCGTGAAGCTTGCCGTCTGGCAGGTTGAAGATGATCTGAAGATCGTTACCCTCGCCAGTGTAAACCATCTGGTATGTGTTCATGTCGAACTCTTCGGTGTAGCCACCGGTCGAGAATGTTACGGTAACAGTGCCGTTGCCGTTGTCCTGTACGCTCTTCAAAATGTTGATAGCGGTTGGATCATCTGGCTCGAAACTCATAAGGAACTTTCCGGTTACAGTATAAGCTTTGCCATCGGCAGTAAAGAGTACAGACTTCTTGACAGTGTAGTTATCACCATTCTGTTCAAGTACAAGGCTACCGTCGGTAATAGCGCTGCCATTCACGGTCGAAATACCAGCAATCATATTGCCATTCTTTGCCTCGGTCGCGCTCTTCAAAGTGTAGGTGTTGCTCTTGAGATAGAAGTCGTTGCAAGTCAATACTACATTGATCGATGCGCCTTCTGAAGAGGTAAAAGCAAGAGAGAAGGTGCGGAGGTTGCCCTCCTTTGCCTTATCGCTGAGCGAAGCGCCGGTAACGGTGGCCTGCGATGGAGCGGGATAAATGCCCTTAAGATCGTCAAGGCCATCCTCGTTACATGAAATTGTGACCACTGAAAGAACTGCGGTCGTAGCAGCCATCAGAATATATTTGAATTGGGTTTTCATAGTTGTTGTTTATCTTTTAAAGATTATCTATTACCAACCTGGATTCTGCTTGATGTTGCGGTTCAAGCGGATCTCAGTGCCAGGATAAGGGAAGAGTTCATGTTTGCCCTTCTTGAATCCGTAGAGAGCTGGATTGGTGTTGTAGGTCTTGTACTCAATCTCACCGTTTGGGTTGAGGAATGGGAGCTTTTCGCCCTGATTAGCCAAAAGGTCTCCAGCAATGCCCCAACGGAGGATATCAAGGTAGCGGGTGTACTCACCGCAGAGCTCAATACGCTTTTCACGACGGATTTCGTCCTGAGTATAGCCACTCTTAGTGGGAGCCTGAGCGCGCTTACGAATCATGTTCATATATTCGTCTGCTTTAGACTGGTTACCAGCCAAGAAGTGTGCTTCTGCACCGCAAAGGAGTACCTCGGCATAGCGCATCCAACGTGGGTTGTTGTCGTCAACCATAGAGTAAGTGCCTTCTGGAGCCTGCTCATCAAGGTAGCGCCACTTCCACATGAAGTAACCTTCGTTGATGATGGCCTGCTTTACAGAACAGCCCATTGCAGCAATCTGCTCGTAGGTCTTCATGGTCTCGCCCAGGCGGTAGCCGTTTTTACCCTCAACCTTTACGAAGTCCTCATAGAGGCTCTTCTGTGGTACGAGGAAGCCCCAGCCCTGGTTCATCTCAAGACCCAACTCTGCAGGTACGCTCATCTTGTCGATACGCCAGTGACACATTACGCCTGTAAGGTCCATATTACCCCAAGTGTTGTTTGGATCATATACGCGGTTGCTCTCGAACATGC
>JAUNCV010000236.1 GCA_030526445.1 Bacteroidales bacterium
GCATCAATCTCGATGCCGATTGCAATCTGCTCGTAGCCATTGAGAATAAGCTCGAGCACAAGGAGGAGGATAAGAAAGAGCATTATCTCCGCCGCGAGTTCAGCTACTCTAACTTCCAGCAGAGCTACAAGTTGCCTGACAATGTGATCAAGGAGGAGATTGCCGCCAAGGTCGAGGATGGCGTATTGACCATCACCTTGCCTAAGACCACCAAAGAGACTGTCAAGGAGAATCAACGTCAGATCGCAATCTCATAAAGCTTCAATCTCATAAGATGAATGCTGCCTGCCTCACTAATCCGAGACAGGCAGTATTCTGTTTAGATGTTTTTGCCAAATTCATAGGCCTCCTGAAGTTTTGCATTACCTTCGATGGAGCGAGGACCTCCTACGCCGCCGCAGAAGAGTGTTCCGGCCAGACGGCTCTTCGGATAGCAGTCCGTCCAGCCAGTTAGGCCGGTTTCGGCACGCTTTGGTACGTCGGCACCATCCTCCGCAGCTACGGTGAGGAGATAGACGTCGCGGAACTTGTAGTCGAGCGAATACATGGCGTTCATGCGATCGATGAGTACCTTCATCTGTCCGCTCATCTCATAATAATAAATAGGAGTAGCCCAACAGATGACATCGGCGTTGAGCACTTTCTGCATGATGTCGTTAGCATCATCCTTGATGACACACTTGCCTAATTTCTGACAAGCAAGACAACCCTTGCAGAATTGAATTTCCTTGCCGATGAGAGTGATTTTCTCGACGTTATGCCCTGCAGCCTGGGCTCCTTCAATAAACTTATCAGCGAGCATGTCGCTATTAGATCCAGCACGGAGGCTGGTACTGATTACAATTACTTTTTTCATTTCTTTATTTTCTTAATACCGTTCTCAATGTATATCCCGCCCGTTGGAGTATTATGGAGTTTTTGTCCATTCAACGAAAAAATATCGTCAGACTTTCTTTTTTCCTCGTTCTTGATATGACCGACTGATGATGGTACCCAGCGTGACAAAGTAATTTTCACACTTCCTTCTCCTACATGAAGAAATGACTTGAGCTGATTGATGTCAATACCTTCAATTTTACCAAGAGGTGTATATGACCAGCTGTTTTGGCCAACAAATATGCATATGTTGTTGCCATTATAGAGTACTACGTCTCCGGGCTTAGTTGTTATTTGTTCGTTGGAAGTTGGAAGAGAGAAACCTATATATCCCACTTTCTCAAAGCCACCATAATCATCCGCATCATAGGTAACATCTGACTCAGCGAGCCGTTCCAGGAGTGTCGAAGTCGCAGAATTACTGACAAGGGAGCAAGAGAGAGTCTTGTTACCAATGGTTATCGCTATCTTGTTCTGAGCCATAACATTAAACGCAATGAAAGCAATAAAACAGAATATTATTATACGTTTCATTGAGAGTCAACAATAATATGAATACTATTCTTTATGCTGCTCTCCATTGACTTGGTGTCATGCCGGTCTGCGCCTTGAAGAAGCGGACGAAATGCTGCGGATATTCAAAACCGAGGCGCCCACTCACCTGTGAGATGCTGAGCTGATTATCCTGTAATAGCTCTTTGGCAAGGGAGAGCAGCCGGTCGTTGATGAGGTCCTTGGCTGTACGGCCCGTCTCGGTCTTGACCAGTTCACCGAAATACTTGGGCGAATAGCAGCATTTGTCGGCAAAGTATGCTACGGTGGGGAGTCCCTCGTGCTCGGCCTTCTCCTTCAGATATTCGTCAAGCATGGTAGAGAATTTCTTCACTACCGAATGGTTAATCTCTTCGCGAGTGATGAACTGGCGGTCGTAGAAACGCAGGCAGT
>JAUNCV010000056.1:0-4739 GCA_030526445.1 Bacteroidales bacterium
AAACTCACCCACAGCATCTCATGGTTTCTCTTTATCATGTGTCTGTGTAATCTGCCTGGTATCATCGTTAATATCATCCAATTTAACAAAATCATCAACGGTACAGCCAAGGGTATATGGAAAATATGAAGTCTCAATACAAAATGCTGGGTATTGTCACGCTTTTCAATCCAAATGAAAAGGAACTGACAGAGAAACTTGAATACTACCTGCATGACATCGACCATCTTATCGTCTGGGATAATAGTCCAATCTCGCACGAAGATAGTTTTTCTTTATATAAGGATATTGTTACATATCACTGGACTGGAGAAAACACCTGCATCGCAGCTGCCATTAACTTTGCTTTAGAAAAAGCTATTAAAGAGGGCTTTGACCTTTTGCTTTTGATGGATCAAGATAGTAGATGGGAGAACTTTCATTGTTATCGACAAAACATTGAGCATCTATATGAGACTAATCCACAACAAGTTTTTACCCCCTATATCGAGGGCAATGACCAGTTTCAAATCCAACACGACATCGAATACAAGAGCCTATTTATCAACTCCGGAACAGTTTTTCCTGTATCTATCCTCCAACACATTGGAGGAGCTGATGAAGCACTTCCTCTCGATGCCTTAGATCACGATCTCTCCTATCGCATTAGAGCAGCAGGCTTTCCTATAATTTGCATCACAAAATGCATATTACGCCACACCATTGGCCAACCCAAACGAAAAGGTCCATTTAATCTTTTTACTAATGATTATGGCCGCTTTCGAACCTATAGTATCACAAGAGGCCACATTATATGCTATCGTAAGAACCGACATATCATGACGGCTTACGAAGTAAGAAAATTCTACAAAGAGATATTTATGTGGAAAATGATTCGCATCATTCTTGTTGAAGAGGATAAATGGGGACGTTTTTGTGCACTCTGCAAAGGTATACGCGATGGTATTAATTACAAAATTGCACATTCTTAAAAAATGAACGTTTCTGTAATCATAGTCAACTATAACACCTCTACCCTCACACTACAATGCGTTCAATCACTCATAGAACAGACACATGGTTTAGAATATGAGGTGATTGTAGTTGATAACAGATCTTCTTCTGAACAACTTGTCTTGCTTCAAAACGACAGCCGCTTTCAGTTGGTTAGTTCTCCAAAGAATCTTGGCTTCGGACGCGCCAACAACCTTGGGGCAACCCTAGCCAAAGGAGAATATCTTTTTCTTTTGAACCCTGATACAATTGTACTTAACAATGCCATATTTCAACTTTGGAATTACATGAAACATAATCCCCTTTGTGGCATTGCCGGAGGTAATCTGTATGACGAAAGCAGAAAGCCGACACATTCTTATCACGTTTGGCTGCCTTCAACGTTGTCAGAGATAGATTTCGCATGCGGACAGTTGTTCAGACGCACCCTATACGGACGTAATGCTCAATTTAACTATACAGATAAACCTCGAGAAGTAGCTATGATAACAGGTGCAGATTTGATGATACGTCGTACACTTTGGGACGAACTGAACGGTTTCGACGACAACTTTTTCATGTACTACGAAGATGCAGATCTTTGTATGCGAGTTTTACAGAAGAAGTTCAAGATTATGGCTCTTCCGCAAAGTCATATCATCCATCTTGAGGGAAAAAGTTTTCATGAAACGGAAGACCATTGCCGACGTATTCTTCAAGGAAGATTCCTCTTTTTCCACAAACACCATTGTTATAGCTACAACCTCTTGGCAGACTTTTTCAATATACTTTCAATAAATATGGCTATCTTTGTATATACTATCTGCAATAATAAAACATCCAAAGCCAATATGCAGATACGCCTCAAAGTGTACAAACAATTAATGAGCAACACTAACAAATGAAACTATACATTAATGCTCGTTTTCTTTTACAAAAACGCACTGGTGTAGAGCGATATGCCTACGAAATGTGCCGTGCACTAAAGGAGATTGGAGCCGACATTCATTTGATTTGTCCCCAAAGCGGAGAGATTAACCCTACATACGATATCACAGGATTTAACATCGTGCGCTTCGGTTGGGGCAGATCGCATCTTTGGGAGCAACTTATCTTGCCCTTTTTCTTTGTAAGGAAAAAAAACTATACAGTTATCAGTTTTACAGGTTTGGGAAGCATCCTTGTGCCTCATAAAATAATGACTATCCATGATTTGTCGTTCCTTGAAAACCCACAATGGTTTTCGAAAGCCTATTACTACTATTACAAAATCATGACCCCCTTGGCAGTCCGCACCTCACAGCATATCGTCACTGTCAGCGAATTTTCGAGAAATGAGATCATGCATTTCTATCCCTTTATTCATCAGGAGAAAATAACAGTCATATACAATGCTGCAGAGGAACGGCTGTTTGGTACCAAAAAGCAAAACAACACTGACAAGCCGTTTTTTCTTGCAGTCTCATCGCTCGATCCACGCAAAAATTTTGACACACTCATAAAAGCCTTTAAGGGTTTACCAGATTACCGATTGATTATTGCTGGCGGAAAAAACCGCGTGTTTGGTACCTCAGACGCAATAGCTTCGACCGAGGAGTGCCCTTCGAACATTGAATTTATTGGACGAGTTGAAGACCAAAAACTCTCTGAATTGTATGCCAATGCAAGGGGTTACATCTCTCCATCGCTCTATGAGGGTTTTGGGTTACCACTTATTGAGGCAATGATGTCGGGATGTCCCGTACTTTGTTCAGACATACCTGTCTATCACGAAGTTTGCAATAATGCCGCCCTTTTCTTTAATCCTAATAGTTATAAGGCTCTACAGGATGTAGTACAAAAATTCGCAGCAAACGAGACTAGCTTACGCCAGCATCTCATTGCTCAAGGATTTGCCAACAGCAAACGCTTCAGTTGGCACGATTCGGCTAAAAAACTTATCGACATTCTCAAAAATCTGTGAAATAAGTTATGAAAACAATATTACACGTATCAAAATACTACTACCCCGATTTAGGGGGCATCGAAACCGTGGCTATGTATCTGGCCGAAGGGTTAAGCGAATATCAAAATGTTGTGATCTGTTTTGCCAACGATAACAAGTATCATGAAGACGAAGTGCATGGCGTTAAGATTTATCGTGTACCGGTCAACTTCTCATTCATGAGCCAAGATGTAGCCTTCAGCTACTACAAGATTCTGAGACAGCTTACAAAGCAGTATCAGCCGGCATTCTGCCACGTGCATTGCCCCAATCCGTTTGTTTACCCTCTAGTCTGTGCCTGTGTTGAAAAAACAACAAAAGTGGTACTTCATTGGCACTCAGATATCTTGTCCAAAGGTTTGATGTATCCTATAATAAGGCCTTTTGAAAACGCCATTTTGAAAAGAGCCGATATCATCGTTTCAACATCTCCTAATTACATTCCATTTTCGAAACCTCTGAACAAATATCCTCAAAAGATTCGAGTAGCTCAAAACGGACTGATTACCGACAATTTTGTGCTGCAACCTGGTGATGATGAAAAGATAGCTCTTCTAAAAGAAAAATACCAAGGAAAAAAAATCATCTTCTTCTGCGGACGTCACATTCCTTATAAGGGCATAGACAACCTAATAAAGGCCGATACCTTCATTCATGGAGATTGCGTAATACTTATAGGCGGCAGTGGGCCAATCGACGATGAACTTAAAGCAATCCCATGCTCAGAGAGAGTTTATTTCTTAGGTCGCCTGCCAGACGATGATCTACGTCAATATCTTCATGCAGCAGACATTTTTGCCTTCCCTTCAAATACAAAAGCAGAAGCTTTCGGCATTGCACTAGCCGAAGCTATGTATTGCCACTGTGCTCCAGTCTGCTTTACAATACAAGGGTCTGGAGTCAACTGGGTATCTATCAAGGAAGAAACTGGTTTAGAAGTACCACTCAATGACGTGAAGGCTTTTGCCTCGGGAATTGATAAATTGATAAACAACAATGAACTTCTGAAAAAATATTCAGACGCAGCACATCAGCGAGTTACTCAATATTTTACAAAAAAAGAAGCCATCGAAGCTATGCGTAAAATATATAAAGAGCTTGATGAATGATAATATTGATTTCTGACAGATTTGGGTGGCATGCGTTTTCATTATCTTAGAGAAATAATTTCATGAATACTGGAATATTCGAATGAGAGAACTGATGTGCCTGGAACCCCGGAAATCAGGAAATCTGATAATCGGGAACTCTGGTTGGCTTCGCGCCACGCCGAAAGTGGTCTCCTTCAATTGAAAAAAATGGAAATAAAATAGAAAAGATAGCAGTTCCCGAAGGACTGCTATCTTTTTTTATAATATGACTTCTGGAATGATACAATCAGTAGCGGAGGCGGAATGACAGGTGAGGAACATAACGTAATAGATAGGCATATACATGATTCCATCGGACTCAAAAACACGCGCTTCGTTGCTCAACACCAGGCCGCGCTTGATGTGGTAATCGGGTGTCGTGAGGAATTTGTCGATAGCACTATGCACGGTATAATCCTTGCCCGACTTAACCTCGATAGGCAGAACCGTAAGGTTGTGGAAGTCATCGATGAGGAAATCAACTTCACCCTTTTGCTTGTTGTCATAATAACGCAGGCTGAAACCATGCGCATGCAACTCCTGAGCCACGACCGACTCGTAGACGGAACCAAGATTCACACTATTCTCGTCACGAAGCACTGCATTGATATTGGTGCCATAGAGCAGGCAAGTGAGCAGACCTACATCGCTCA
>JAUNCV010000056.1:4749-6708 GCA_030526445.1 Bacteroidales bacterium
TTCTTACTCTCCGATTCGAGCAACGGGAACTTGGGATTGCTGACAGCTTGCACCTGAAGAGCAACGCCGGAATTGGTGAGATATTCGAACTCGTCGGCATAGTCGAGGAACTGCTTGTGGCTCGATGTATTCTCAATCTTCTTGACCACAATGCGCTTCTTCTTGTTCTCCATATTCGAAGGAATCAGGTCGTAAATCTTGCGGATGACGAGTTTCTTCTCTTGGTCGTATTGCGAAGCATCGATGCGGTAAAGGTTATGAATATCGCGCTGTATGCTGCGAACCTCGGTCATATTTCGAGCCTCGAGAAACTTGTTGATGGCATCGGGCATACCGCCTACAAGCAGGTAGATGCGAAACTGTTGCAGCATATAGTTGTGCAGAGATTCGTTGAGCGATTCCCGTGCCTCGTACTTTTCCCTGACGCCATCGATAGTATGCTGAGCGCAGCCCATAGCGAGAAGGAACTCCTCGAAATCAAGAGGATACATCTGCTCTATGGCAATGCTTCCCAAAGGCACAGATGGGGTCTGCGACAAAGCTACGCCCAGCTGTGAGCCGCTGGCAATGTAGGTGTAGCGCCCATCTTCGTTGAGAAACTTGAGCATGGTCAGAAGATGTGGATAGCTCTGAATCTCGTCGAGGAAAACCAAAGTGTCTGACTTCTGCCCTAACTTCTGCCCAGCCATGGCACCCAACTGCAGGTAGAAATCTTCTTTACTACCCACAGTGGCAAAGATGCCTGCACCCTCTTTGTCGGCCTTCAAGTTGATCTCGATATAGTTCTTGAACAACTTCTTGCCCACATGACGTATAAGGAAAGACTTGCCAACCTGGCGAGCTCCATTGACAAGAAGAATCTTTCGGGGTTCATTCTTCAGAAATTCTTCAATACGCGATTCAAACTTTCTGTACAACATAATTCTCTATGTATTAGGCTGCAAAGATACTTGCTTTTTCTGAGAAAAACAAGAAAAAAGGAAAAATTCCGTTAAAAATAGGGTTAATTTTGGGAATTATTCCGATATTTTGGCCTATATTTTTGGGAATTATTCTGCCCGATGGCTTACGAAAGCTGCAAGCAGCACGAATGCTAAAGCACGAAGCTATTCGTAAACAATTCAGAACCTATCGCCCCTGACAATGCGCCAGAAGGTGCGCCAGAGCACTTTGCAGTCGAAGAGGAAAGAGCGATGCTCGAGATAGTAGAGGTCGTAGTGGAGGCGGCGGAGCATCTTGTCCATGGTGTCAGTGTAGCCGTTGTAGAGGGTGGCATAGCTGGTGACACCGGGGCGAATCTGATAGAGATACTCGTAGCGGGGGTCGTGCTGCATGATCTGGTCGATGAAATATCTGCGCTCGGGTCTGGGACCCACAAAGGCCATATCGCCCACAAGGACGTTCCAGATCTGCGGCAGCTCGTCAAGGTGATGGGCACGGAGGAACTTGCCGGTCTTGGTGAGGCGCGGGTCGCCATCGGCATTGAGCAGCATGGGGGTATCGGTGGCCTCAGCGTTGGGCGACATGGAGCGGAACTTATAGATATAGAACGGCTTACCGTGGTGGCCGATGCGCTCTTGCTTGTACAGGGCGGGGCCGTGATCATCGAGCTTGATGGCTATGTAGCAGACCACGAAGAGGGGGGCGAAGACGATGATGCAAAACAGGGCTATCAAGGCATCGATGGTGCGCTTGAGGAGGCGGCCCAAGGGGGTCATTCCGTCTTTTATATACCCGTCGTGTAACGGAAGTTGTTCGGGAGTTTTCATTTTGCAATGATTTATTTTTATAGTATATAAACGCAGAAAAATGGGTTTTATTGTTCGATGCACACTTTTTTGCCCTAAAATTTTGGCGGGTTCGAAGAAATGGCATATATTTGCAGCATAAAAAAATTACTTAATAACGGCTCAGAAAATGATACACAAATACGTCTCGATGTTGCGATGGGCTTCGGCC
>JAUNCV010000056.1:6718-10895 GCA_030526445.1 Bacteroidales bacterium
ACGGTTGTCTCTCTCGGTTTGGGCTTTGTCTTTGCAGACGAAGGGTATGGTTGCGGCGCAGCCACAGGCTTTTTCGTGCTGGGCGGCATCAACCTGCTGGTGTTTGTGCTGGCTATGCTGAAGCACGAAACCGAGGCGCAATCGGTGATGCAAGAGATGCTCGACGAGGTGAAGGCCATCAGCGAGATATACACCTCGGTGTTCGACATTGACCTTGAGACGGGCGAGTTCAAAGAGGTATCGTCAGTGCAGAAGGTGCACGAAAGTGTGCCTAATGCAGGCAACTTTGATATGTTCAAGCCCGAAAACTTCAAGCACATGATTAAGCCCGAATGCCTGGACGATGTGCTGAAATTTGTTGACTTCAAGACGCTTGACGAGCGCATGAAGGGCAAGAAAATCATTTCGCTGCAATATCTGAGCACCATGCTTGCCGGGCAGCCGGGATGCGAAGAGGGCATCTGGACACAGGCTTCGTTCATAGAGCGCAGACGCGATGAGGATGGCCATCTGAAGCGCGTCATATTCACCACCCGCCGCATTCATGAGGACAAGCTGCGACAGCTGGAGCGCGACAGCAAGCTGCTGAAGGTGCACTCACTGCTCAAGGCACAGTGTGGCGTGATACAGTCACTGGCACTGCCGTTTGAGAACACGTTTGCCTACATCTACAAAAAAGGCAAGGCCGTGGGCGTGAGCGTGAATGACGAGATTGCCGACTTCTTAGGACTGAACACCGAATACTATGACTATAACGAGAAGCTCAGAGCCTATGTAGAGACGCTTGTCATTGAAGAAGATAGAGAGCTTTTTGAAGAGGTGTTGCCCATAGAGAAGGCTCTTGCCATATTGACCAAAGAGCGCTGCCACTCGTTCATATACCGCCGCAAGCGAGGCGGTGTGATTGAGTATATGGAGTGCCTCATGGTGATGGCCGACACCAAGGCGAAGGACTTTGTTGTGGCCTTCCGCAACGTGAACGAAGAGAAGCGCTTGGCCGAAGCACAGCAGCGTAAGCTTGACGAGGCCTATGTGGCTGCCACCGAGGCGAACAAGGCCAAGACCCACTTCCTCTTCAACAAGAGCCACGACATTCGCACCCCAATGAACGCCATCATTGGTTTCCGCGACCTGCTCGAAAAGAACCAGGACGACCCCGTGAAGCGTCAGGACTACCTGAACAAGATAAAGAGTGCCGACGAGGTGCTGCTCTCTATTATTAATAATGTGCTCGAAATGACGCGCATCGAACAAAGCAGCGTGGAGCTTGACGAGACCGTGACCGCCAGCGACCAGTATGTGGATGCCATTGAATCAATGTTCCGCGGCATGATGGAGGCAAAAGGACTGGCATTTGATGTGGACATCAACGTGGAGCACGAATTTGTGTATAGCGACGTGACCAAGACGCGCGAGGTGATGGTGAACATCCTGAGCAACGCCTACAAATATACGAACCCGGGCGGCAAGGTGAGCGTGAAGATTGAAGAGGTGCCTGCACAGCTGGAGGGCTATGTGATGTATCGCACCACGGTGACCGACACGGGCATTGGCATGGGCGAGGACTTTGTGCCGCACTTGTTCGACGCCTTCTCGCGCGAGAACAGCACCACCGACGGCAAGGTGGAGGGCACCGGTCTGGGCATGCCTATTGTGAAGCGACTGGTGGATTTGATGCACGGTTCGATCGAGGTAAAAAGCCAGAAGGGCGAGGGCACCACGGTGGTGGTTATGCTGCCGCACCGCATTGCCGAATCGAAGAAAGAACACACCAAACGTGGCGCTGCACTTGACTACTCAATCTTTGTGGGCAAACGCATACTGCTGGCCGAAGACAACGACCTGAATGCCGAAATTGCCACCGAACTGCTGCAAGACAAGGGCTTCAGCATAGAGCGCGCTGAAAACGGCAAGATATGCTGCGACATGCTCAAGGAGGCGCCTGCGCACTATTATGACCTGATTCTGATGGACATTCAGATGCCCGAAATGAACGGCTATGAGGCATCGGTAGCCATAAGACAGATGGCCGATGAGGAGAAGGCCAACATCCCAATCGTGGCCATGACGGCCAATGCCTTTGAGGAGGACAAGAAAGAGGCTTTCCGCTGCGGCATGAACGGCCACCTGGCCAAGCCAATCAACGTGAAAGAGGTCTTCAGAACACTGGTTAACGTGCTGAAAGTATAAACGATAGCATAAAAAAAAAAAAGAAAGTTCCGTGATCATGATGGTCACGGAGTTTTTTTTGTGTGACTAATTACCTAGCCTCTTCCCACACAAAGACGGCACCATTGCGGCGAGCCGGATCGGCACCCTTATAGTCCATAGAATAAGGACTGCCAGTGGTAGGGCTCTTGCCAATATAGGTATGCTTGCTGACCGACATGAGCATGAACTCGTGGTTGAGATAATCTTGCCACATGAACTCTTCGGCCAATGAGGCATCGTTGGTGAGGCGCACATCGCCCGGCAGACCCATGCCGCTGACCCAAACGTATCGTCCGTCTTCGCACTGCAGGATGACTTTGCCACAGCCGCGATCGATGACACGGAAACGGGTCTGCGGAGAATTGTCGTGCGCAAAAGTGTCGTGCATCAGTCCGTGAGGCTGTGCATGCATAGGCAGACGAGTTGCGAGGTTGATGATGCGAATGGTTTTGCCCAATGGAATGTTGCCGCTACGATCGGCCTTAGGCTCATCGACCACGAAATTATCGAACTCTGCAAAGCCGCCCGATTTGCCTTTGTGGTTGAAAGCGAAGAGTGCGGCACGCGAACCCTGGAACGAGATGAGCTGATAAGAGAGGCGCATTTCGGGGCCTATTTGCTTGAAGGTCTGGCCATCAGTAGAATAGGCATAGTGAGCGGTGTTGTTATCATAGTCGCCCACCAGTTGCAGCCAAATTTTGCCTTGAGCGAGTGAGACAGCGGTATCGATAGTGTCATTATTTAGCTGTTCGAAACAACGAAGTTTCAGCTCCTTGCCCTCTTTGACAATACCTGCCCACGAGCATGGCACGTTGATATTGCCCAGACCGGCCACATCGCCATCGTTCATGCCCTGGGTGAAGAGTTCAACCGTGACAGTGCTCTGCGGGCCAATGACGCGCTGGGTGAGCGTGTTGCGTGCCCACATGAGCTGCTCGGCGGGCAAAGTGTTAAGACGAAGACGACCCTTTTTCAGCGCCCAGCGGCTATCGTCAGGGTTATGATTCCACTGCCATATGCGGCCCAGCTGCTTGCCATTGAAGTTTTCGTTTCGCTCATAAGGTGCATGAGGCACAATGTTTTCGGCGCCGGGAATGACGGGCTTGGTCCAGGTGCGTGGAGCGCGGCCGAGGTTGCCTTCAAGACCGAGCATGGGCCAGCCATCCTTCCAGGTGACTGGGGCGAGGGTGACAGTTCGGCCAATGGAGTGGAAATCCATCATGAGCAGTGCATACCAGTCGCCATTTTGTGTCTGCACAATGCCTCCCTGGTGAATATTGGTGGCAGCGGTGGCATTGACATCTTCGAACCCGATGCCGAATTTTGAGCCATCGGGCACAATGCGTCCCTCAACCTCGGTGAGGCCTACCGGGTGGTAACCAAAGGTCTCGTCGGCCGTGATTACACAAGTCTCGTATGGGCCCCAGATGCTCTTGGCGCGCGAACAGAGGGTGCGGCCATTAGGGCGATAGTCGGTTGAGATGAGATAGTACATGCCATTGATTTTGTACATGTGGTGCCCCTCGCCCACAGCACTTCCGTTGGGAATGATGATGCGATCGGTCTCTTCGATAGGGCCGCTCATATCGGGCTTCAGTTCGGTGCAATGCACTTCACCATATCCATGAATGGCGTAGATTTTGCCATCATCGTCAAAGAGCACTGAGAGGTCATAGATGCGGCCCTGCATGTTATGGTGCTTCCAGGGGCCGGTAATCTCTTTACTGGTGTAGCACTGCAAGCCCTTGCCGTTGATGTTCGAAAAGAGATAAAACTGCCCATTGGCATAACGAATGGCTGGAGCCCAGATGCCTTGGCCATAAATCTCCTTGTGGTTTTTGAGCGAAAAGGCGTCGTCGTCAAAGTCAAATCGGTCAAAACAATAGGAGACATTTTCCCAGTTTACGAGGTCGCGCGAATGGAGAATAACCAAACCGGGAACAGTGTGCATGGTGGTTCCGGCCAG
>JAUNCV010000056.1:10952-11543 GCA_030526445.1 Bacteroidales bacterium
ATAGTAGTCGTCGCCCACACGCAGGATGTCGGGGTCAGAGAACTCGTCATAGAACAAAGGGTTCGTGTAAGTTCCGTTGCCATTATCGGCAGTCCAGGAGCTGGATTGGGGCGTCTGGGCTTGGCTCAAGGCACAGGCCGACAGTAACGCCAGCGAGAGAAACATGTTCTTCATAATTTATAATATATAATGTAAAAATTGTGGCAAATGTTACATCGGGTTGCAAATATAACACATTTTCATGTAACATGCAAGTAAAAAAGTCTAAAAATCTTTCAATTCTGTATAAATCGTGGTTTTTAAATCAAATAGACTTTTTTGAAATTTGTTTAGACTTTATTGAAACACTCTGGATGAGAAAATGCTCATCTTTGCCGCCGAAAATTAATTTATTGTTTTTCATTATTTAATTAATAACACATTCGTACAATGAAGAAACAACATTTAGTAATGATGCTGGGTCTTGGTGTTGTGGGAGGAATGACTGCATTGCCTCTGCCTCTGACCACCCCAGTAGCCATGGCGCAGGTGAAGGCCATCAAGGTGACCGGCCAAGTTGTTGAGCCTTCGGGCGAGCCTCTGATGGGCGTT
>JAUNCV010000057.1 GCA_030526445.1 Bacteroidales bacterium
GGCATCGAAAATTCGCTGTTTTTTCCAAAAATGGCATCGAAAATGCTGAATCTTGATTTCCTCAATCTCTTACCTATGTTGTAGATTTCGGCTCAAAAATTTCCTCAGTTCCGAAAAACTTACTATCTTTGCACCAACATTAAGCCGCAATGGTGGCTATTCTTCAGTATTTTCATAACAAAAATGTCTTAGTATGAAAACCTTATTTTATAACCTTCTTCTTGCAGCCGTAGTAGCATCTTGTGCAAATGCACCCAAAGAGAATCTGCCCAATGGCGACGAAATTTTGGCTACTATCGACAAGGTAAATCTTCACTGGCAGGCAGAGCATCCGTTGCTCACGGCCGATAGTCTTCCGTTCCGCCCTTACAGCAACAACAGCCCGTTCTGGGACAATGCTGCCTACCACACCGGAAACATGGAGGCCTATAAACTCACCCACAATGAAACCTATCTGGCCTATACCAAGGCTTGGGCCGAATCGAACCTCTATATGGGTGCCACAAGTACCGATACCACAGAGTGGCTCTATCATTATGGCGAAACTCCGAAACATGTGCTTTTCGGCGATTGGCAAATCTGCTTCCAGACCTATTGTGACCTTTATAATCTTGAGCCTGAGCCCAAAAAGATTGCCCGAGCCCGTGAGGTGATGGAGTATGAGATGGCTACCCCAAACAATGATTACTGGTGGTGGGCCGATGGCCTTTATATGGTCATGCCCGTAATGACCAAACTCTATAACATCACAGGCAATGCTCAGTATCTTGACAAACTGCACGAATATTGGACCTATGCCAAAGAGCTGATGTATGACAACAAGACCCTCATTGGCGATACTTTGGCCAATGAACCACAATTCCTTTTCTATCGCGATGGCAAGTATTTATATCCTAAGCATCAGAGTGTCAATGGCGTTAAGGATTTCTGGGCTCGAGGTTGCGGATGGGTTGTAGCAGGTCTGGCCAAAGTGTTGCAAGATTTGCCCGAAGACTGCCAGTATAAGGCCGAATTCCTCACCACATATAAAGAAATGTGTGCTGCCGTAAAGGCTTGCCAGCAGCCCGAGGGTTACTGGACACGCTCTCTGCTCGATGCAGAACAGGCTCCCGGACCCGAAACCAGTGGCACTGCATTCTTCACCTACGGCCTGCTCTGGGGCATCAACAACGGCATTCTTGACCGAAGTGAATACTTGCCAACAGCACTCAAGGCATGGGAATATCTCACCCAAACCGCTCTTCAGCCCGATGGCCGTGTGGGCTATGTTCAGCCTATTGGCGAGCGTGCCATTCCAGGTCAGGTGGTCGATGCCAACTCTACGTCAAACTTTGGTGTAGGAGCCTTCTTGCTCGCTTCGTGCGAAATGTATCGTCTCATTCAGAAATAATTATGCGAAAAATATTCTTCACTCTTCTCTCTTTGATTTTCCTCACAGCTTGCTCTTCTAAGCCAGAGGAAGTTTCGGCCCGACTGATTGAGGTTGGCACAGGTTTCAGCAGCACATCGGTCAACACAACCGTATTTCGCAACAGCTCTGTGGCCACATTGGGCCAGACCCAGTTCATTGCCTATTATGATGCCGAGGGCTTTGTGACACTTGGCAAACGTAATCTTGCTGACGAGAAATTTGAGACGAAACGCACTCAGTATCAAGGTAATGTGAATGATGCTCATAATGTCATTTCGCTCATGGTGGATGGTGATGGCTATCTGCATCTTTCGTTCGATCATCATGGCCATCCGCTCAAGTATTGCCGCAGTCTTGAGCCATTCTCCATGACGTTGGGTGAACTTGAACCCATGTTGGGCAATGATGAGCAGGATGTTACCTATCCCGAATTCTATCGTCTGGCCGATGGCGGTTTGCTCTTTGCCTATCGCAGTGGCGCTTCGGGCCGAGGCAATCTGGTGCTGAATCGTTATGACCTCAAGAGCCGCTCGTGGCAACGTGTTCAGGATATCCTGATAGATGGTGAAAATCAGCGAAATGCCTATTGGCAACTCTATGTCGATGCCAAGGGAACGATACATGTATCGTGGGTTTGGCGAGAGACTTGGATGGTAGAAACCAATCATGATCTTTGCTATGCCTGCTCGAAGGATAACGGCAAAACTTGGCAGAAGAGTGATGGCACACGCTATGAATTGCCTATTACGAAGGATAATGCCGAATATGCGTGCCGCATTCCGCAGGAGAGCGAACTGATAAATCAGACCTCTATGTCGACCGATGCAGAAGGTCATCCTTTCATTGCCACCTACTGGCGCGAACAGAACGACTCCATTCCGCAATATCGCATGGTTTGGCACGATGGCGAGCAGTGGCACCAACAGCAGATAAGTCACCGCAAAACGCCTTTCAGCCTCAAGGGCGGTGGCACGAAGATGATTCCTATAGCTCGTCCTCGCATGGCTGTGGCTGGCAGTACAGCTTATTATATTATTCGTGATGAGGAGTTAGGCAGCCTTGTGTCAATGTATTATACCCATGACCTTCATTCGGGCCAATGGCAGCTTTGTCACCTCACCGATTTTGCCGTTCATGCATGGGAGCCATCGATCGACACTGAACTCTGGAAGCTGCATAACAAACTGCACATCTTTGTGCAAGACACTTATCAGGGCGATGGCGAGACGACGGTTGCCTCAGAGGCATCGGCCGTTTATGTGCTCGAGGTGAACCAGTGATTTGTGTGTGTTGAGGGCCAAGTCGGGTCATCACTTAAGACCGACGCCGGTCATAAGTGATGACTGACGTCGGTCTTAAGTGATGCCTTATTGTACTGTTTGGAGCTGCCACCAATCGAAGTCGAAGAGCTGCTCGTCTCCACCTCGGAAAAGGATGATGACATCGTGCTTTCCGGTTGGTGCCTCTTTGATGTTTGCCGAACATTCGGCCTCACTGGTTACCTGAACTGAGGCGAATGGTTTGCCATCGAGCTTATCGAGATAGAACTCAATGGTGCCTTCGTTGCGAAGAGACTCGACCTTGAGTGTGAGTTGCTTGGCGCCACCCTGGGCGAAATCAACTTCGCGCACCTTGACCCAGTCGCCATTGTGAATGCTGGTGACAAAGTGATGCTCGCCTGCCAGACGGTCAAGTTTCACGCCATAGCTGTGCGACATGGTTTCGCCCTCAACACGCTGGTACGGATTGATGGTGCCAACAGGTGCCACACCCTCTTGTGTGAACGGAATGAACGGGATAGAGCCATCGTCATTGAACTTAAACTCCTCAATGCAAGTGGCGCGACGGAAACCTCCGCCATTTTCAAGCATGCCGTTGTGATAGAACATATAGTCATGACCCTTGTAGGTGATGTTGCCACCATGGATGGTGAATGAGTTCTGCGCTTCGTCCATGATTCGGCCACGGAAGGTCCATGGGCCATCGATGCTTGGAGCTGTTGAATAGGCCATATATTCGGGCACACCGCCAGCGGGATAAGAGGCATAGTAGGTGTCGCCACGACGCATTACCCAGGGACCCTCTTCATATTGGGTCATCATGCGTTTCTGGCCGATGCTCCAGTCCATCTTTGACTGCAAATCGCCAAATGCTTTCGGGTCGGTGTATCCTGGAACCTCTTTGTAGCCATCGGCAAAAGAAATCATGTCTTTGTTGAGTTTGCCATACCAGAAACCTTTGTTGCCCCAGAAGAGGTATGGCGTGCCATCGTTGTCAATGAAAACGGTTGGGTCAATGAAGCCGAAACCTGTAGCCAAAGGGCCGCCAATGGCATCGCGCCAGGGACCAGTGGGTTTGTCGGCCACAGCTACAGCCAGAGCATCTTTGCCATCGGCTGTGTTGCAGCAGAGATACCAGTACCACTTTCCTTGATACTCAACGGCCTGAGCAGCCCAAGCTCGGTCGCCTTGAGCCGCCCATTTGAAGGTGGCGGTGTTGACTTGTGCTCCGAGGTAGGTCCAGTTAACCATGTCTTCGCTCGAAAATACAAGCCAGTCTTTCATTTTAAAATATACGGCATCATCTTCGTCATGGTCAACGAAGAGATACACTTTCCCGTCGTGCACATAGGGTGCAGGGTCTGGGGTGTAAATAGCACTGATAGCTGGATTTTGAGCCAGAGCCAGAGTGGCGGTCATTGCCGAAGCGGCAGCCAGAATTGTTCTTTTGTTCATAGTGGTAAAGTGAAAAAAAATGTGTTAGTTATATGGCTGCAAAGATATGTCAAAAAAAGTGATTTTTCAAGTTTCTCGAGGAGAAAATTTTGAAACCTCGCGAGGAAACAAAAAAACGTGTGCCTGAGTCTTGTGAAAAGACCGAGGCACACGCTTGGTTTATCTTAGCAAAAATTGCTTACTTGGTGAGGGTGAGGATCACCTTGTCGCCCTTCTTGAGGCTGAGGGTGTTCTCGTTCTGCTCAACGCCCATGTCGCCAAGGAAAGTCTTAGCCAAAACCTCCTCAACAGCCATAGCTGCAGGGCTGCCCATCATGCGGGTCATGCCAGACTCACCGAAGTTGATGCTCTTCTCGCCGAGGGTGATAGGACCGAAAACGGTGTTAGCACCAGCGGTAGCTGCATAAGCGGTATCGCCAGAGATGGTGAGCTTAACGTCAACACCTGAAGGAATGTCGAAATTTGCGATTGAAGCAACCTTCCACTCACCGTTGATGTCGAGCTTTGAAGCCTCAGCAGCAGCTGCTGGAGCCTCTTCAACAGCAGCGGTCTCCTGAGCTGGAGCCTCAGCATTGTTCTCGTTGTTAGCCTGCTTGGTTGAGCAAGAAGCAGCGCAAAGGGCGATGCCCATAGCTGCCATCATCATTACATTCTTTTTCATTTTTCCAAAAAGATTATTTAATTAATTTTTTTCAAATACTTACAGAATTGACTTAAAGAATTGCTGCTATATATTTGGGTTTATTTCAAAAACTGAGTGCAAAGATACACATTTAATGCGACGAATGTGCAAGGTGAGTCGCGAATTTGCTCCCCACTGGGTTCGAAAATGCCACTTTTTCAGCTATTTGCAAACAAAGTGTGTCATTATTACGCCTCTTTTCTTGCATTTGCACATGCTCTGATAAAAGAAGAAATGAACATACTTGTTGACAAATATGTTCATTCTTGTGTGGATAATACTGTTGATAACTGTGTTTATTTGTTAAAACAGCAGATTACTTTTTATCGATGAGCTCTAAAAAGAGTGCGTGCAGCTGTGTGCTTTCGGTCAACTCTGGGTGGAAAGCTGTGACAAGTTGTTTGCCTTGGCGAGCTGCTACGATTCGGCCATCCACCTCGGCAAGTACCTCAACCTCAGGGCCAACCTCTTCAATATATGGTGCGCGAATAAAGGTCATTGGCACAGAACCAATGCCTTTGACTTCGGCCACAGTGTTGAAGCTGCCCAACTGTCGGCCATAGGCATTTCGTTTGGCAAGGATATCCATGGTGCCGAGGTGTTCGCGATCGAGCATGATGAGGCCGGCACAGGTGCCGAATACAGGCAAGCCGGCTTCGATTTCGGCCTTGATGGGAGCGAAGAGCTGCTCATCGTTCATGATTTTGAGCATGGCAGTGCTTTCGCCACCAGGAATGACGAGTGCATCTTTGGGCTGCTGCCAGTCGGCAGGTTTGCGCACCTGAAAGGTTTCGGCTCCCAACTGCTGCAGCATTTGCTCATGTTCGGCAAAAGCGCCCTGAAGTGCTAAAATAGCTATTTTCATTTTGACTATTTATTAAAAAGCCCCCTGAAAAACAGGGGGTTGTTTTTACTTGCCACGTTCAGCCATGAGGAGCTGAATCTCGCTTTCGTTGATGCCTACCATTGCTTCGCCGAGGTCTTCGCTGAGTTCGGCCAAGATCTTTGGGTCATTGTAGTTGGTTACAGCCTTCACAATGGCCTGTGCACGCTTCACTGGGTCGCCACTCTTGAAGATGCCGCTGCCCACAAACACGCCTTCAGCACCCAACTGCATCATGAGAGCAGCATCGGCTGGAGTTGCAACGCCACCGGCTGCAAAGTTTACAACTGGGAGCTTGCCGTTGTCGTGAACATACTGAACCAGCTCGTATGGCACGCGCAACTGCTTGGCTGCCTCATAGAGCTCGTCTTCGCTCATTGATGAGAGGCGGCGGATTTCGCTCTGCATCATGCGCATGTGGCGTACGGCCTGAATTACATCGCCGGTACCAGGTTCGCCCTTGGTGCGAATCATGGTTGCGCCTTCGTTGATGCGACGGAGAGCTTCGCCCAAATCTTTGGCACCACACACGAATGGCACCTTGAAGCGACGCTTGTCAATGTGATAAACATCATCGGCCGGAGAGAGTACTTCGCTCTCGTCAATATAGTCAATTTCGATGGCCTCAAGAATCTGTGCCTCAACAAAATGACCGATGCGGCACTTAGCCATCACCGGAATGGTCACTGCCTCCTGAATGCCCTTGATCATCTTAGGATCGCTCATACGACTCACGCCACCAGCTGCACGAATATCGGCTGGAATGCGCTCGAGTGCCATAACTGCACAAGCACCGGCTGCCTCAGCAATGCGTGCCTGTTCGGGGGTTGTAACGTCCATGATTACACCGCCTTTGAGCATCTGTGCCAACTGGCGGTTTAAAGAAGTTCTCTCTTCCATTTTCAATATACTTTTACTATTATACTTTCGATTTTTGATGGCGCAAAAGTAGGGATGAAAATGGAAGAGAGCGTCAGTTTGTTCCGAAAAAGAACATATTACGTCCGAAAAAATACAGTTATGGGCAACAAGTGTAGGTTATTTTCTGCACAATTTGTCCCGGATCGACGATTGAAAGTGTGAGTTTGTGCTGAGTTTTGCTCTTGTCGAGCGGCAGTCTGACTACAAACTCTTTGCGGTTTTCGAGCACTTGCAGTTTCCACTCATAGCTCCATTCAATGAACTTGTTTTCGCACACCACAGGCTGACAGCCGTCAATGCTTATGGCCAGCCGGTTGCTCTTATCTGTAGCAACTGGCCACATTGGGAGTACTGATAAACAGATGCTTACTGAATCGCTTTGGGGCGAGATGAGATCTGAATTGAGCATAATGTCAAAGCTTTCTGCTGCCTCAGAGTCGAGTGGCTGGCCCATTTGCAGAGCAATCCAGTCGGTGCCGATGCCTTTGAGCAAGCGGAAATGTTTGCTCTTCTCAGCGGTTTCGGCCAAAGTGCAGAGGTCAACTTTGTTCTCAAATTCGGGGTGCAGCTGCTCTTTGGGCAGGCGATACTTGTCAGTGGGTTCGGTCACCAGATCGGGCATGCGCTGGTATTGTGACACGAATCCTGGAGGAATCTCTGAAATCATATCGTTCCACTTGCCGTTGAGTTGCGAGTTATATCGCTGTCTGAGTGCTTCAATCTGGTTGTAAGCATCGCGTGCCTGTTGGGCATACGACAGTTCGCCCGTCTCATGATTGGCCTGAGCGTAGAGGAATTTGCGGTTCATCTGGTGGGCCGAAAGTAGGGCATAACCTAACATTTCGAATAATGCAGGACGATATTCTTCGTCAATTTGCTGTTCCAGTTGCTTGTAGGCAAAGCTGAGATTTTCGTAGTCGAAGAGGCGCTTCTGAGCGGTGCCCGTCTGGAAAGAGAAGTCAGAGTCGAGCAAGCGTTCGTTCTGGCGTGTATCCCACTGAATTTCGTAGCCCATGAATTCGGGTTTGCGATCCCAGGCGAGTCGATAATGTTGATCGAGCATATACTGGAACTGCTCCAGATGCTCATGGCCGAAGATTTGGCTCAGCCATTGGGCCTGATAGAGATTGGCATTGTCATAGCTGAAGGCATCGAAGTTGAAGGCCATATCGAAAAACATTTGTGTCTCGATTTCCATGGGCTTGATGTCGCCCACATTGAGCAGCCAGTATCGATTGGCGCCTGCCGAATAGGCTTTTTTCAGTTCCTCATACATCAGCATGGGGGCTGTTGTGGCAATCCAGAGGTTGTCGTGAGGCGTGCCTAAGTAGCTCAGGTGATAATATACGCCACTTCCGCCTTGTCGTTTTTGCTCAGCATCATTGCTCACACGCTTCATGTAGCCGTAGTTGTCGTCGGGCCAGACGAGAGTGATGTCGTCGGGCACACGCAGACCGGCATCATAGATGTCCAGAGTCTCTTTGTAGGGCACAAAGATTTGTTTAATGCCATTGGCCTTTGTACCTTTATATTTAGAGAGAATGGCGCGTTGTTCGGCAAACACTTTCTCCAGGGTTCGAGCACGATCGGCGGGATTGGTGCTTCCCTTCATGGCCTCATCGTGCAGGCCTCGCATGCCCATGGTGTAAATGTTGTCATATTGAGCGGTTTCGCGTATTCGGTTCTCGAGTTTGCCGAGGATGGTTTCTCGGTTGGTCTCGTAATTCCATTCGCCATCGCGCTCTTTGTTCCATTCCGAGGGTGCCGCATTATTAAATAATAACGGTTCGCAATGGCTGGTGGTTATCATAATGCCCCACTTGTCGGCCATTACCTGACTCTCTGGATGGCTGTAGAACGCGCCTGTGCAAGTGTGCATGGCAGGAGCCAGCATGTTGCCATGCAGACGCAGGATGAGTTCGCACACTTTGTCGTAGGTTTTGGGTCCGATGTCGCCCAGTTCTTTCTCAAAGTTGTTCGATGCCCAGGTTTTCAGTCCCCAGTCTTCGTCGTTGATAAAGATGCCTCGGTACTTGACGCTTGGAACATTGCTCACAAAATTTTCCTCATAATTGCACACGCGCTCAAGGTTTTTCTTTATCGGCACATCGGCCCACCAGTACCAAGGGCTTACGCCAATCTGTTCGCTCACATGCAGCACGCCATAGGCCAGACCTCGCGCGTCTGAGCCTGTAATAAAGAGAGTATTCTTTTGCGTGTCAATGGCATAGCGTTCCCATTTGCCATGCAGATCTTTATGACGACTGCTTTTCTTTGATGTGGCCAAGATGATGTTTTCGCCTTTGCCTTTGTGAGTGGAAACCTTTGGACGTAAGCCTGAAACGCGCTCAATGTCATCGGCCATAATATTTGCCATTTGTGCTACCAGAGGCTCGTCGCTTGCATTGTAAACAATGGTTGCCTTGCTCAGATCAATGGCCTTACTGAGCGTTATGCTCGAGAGAAGAAAAGAGAGCGCCAGAAAGTGTTTCGTCTGGAACATAACTATAAGGTTTAGTGGTTTATGAAATGAGGCGCCCTTGTAGGACAGGGGCGCCTCGACGTACTCTATTATTTAACTAACATTTGTAGTGGTTTAGTTGCCATAGCCAGGATTCTGGGTCAGCACACCATCCTTGTTGGCCAAAATAGCCGACTGAGGAATAGGGAAGAGGTCATAGTGTGCATCGTATGCTTTCTTGTCGGCACTATGGGCTGCATCGAAGTATGGATTGTACTTGGTGATTCGCTCATAGAGCTTGCCGGTTCGAGCCAAAGTGAGGCGACGCTTCTCTTCGCAAACGAGCTCGCGGAGACGTTCGTCAAGAATGTAGTCGATGCTCATCTGTGCCTCGGTGCAAGGCTTAGCATTGGCGCGATTGCGAAGCACGTTGATGTCGGCAGCAGCCTGACCTTTCTGTCCTAGATTGACATAAGCCTCAGCGCGAAGCAGATAAGCTTCGGCCAGACGGTAGAAGTACTGATCGGTATAAGTCTTGCCACCGGTGCCAGCCAACTGATAAGTAGCAGCATTGCCATACTGAGCAGCTGGGTGATGGAATGGAGTGGTCATCTTGGTCGAATAACCGCACATGAAACGGTTAGGCAACTGAGTTGTTGCATTCACGCCACCAGCAAAACCTGTTTCCATGCTGTAACCTTCGGGTAACTTGGTGTTCTCGAGGTCAAAGTAACCATCGGGCATTGCCTCGGCCAGTTTAGGATCGGCAGCAAGCGCCTCAGGACGGTGCACCTTGAACTTGCGAGGCCAGTTGTATTCAGAGTTTCGCATATCGTCAAAGTCGTTGGCCCAGATGCCATTATAGAGATGCTCAACAGCATAGTGAGTGCCAATGCCACGGCCACCGGTCATATCGCCAATAGGCCAGTTGAAGAGCTGCACGTTGGTGCCATCGGGCTTGATAATCTTGAACTTATCAACTTGTGGCGCGAAGAAACGCTCGCCCCAGAAGCTACCTGGATTCCAGAAGAAGTGGCTGGTGTTGTTGCCACCGCCCTCAACGTTTGTCTCGAACTGAATGACCCAGATAGCCTCTTTGTTGCCCGAAGCGCGATTCTGGTTGTTAGGACGGAAGAGGTCATAGAACACGTCGCCAGCTTCGCCTGCCTGCGAACCATAACGCTGGGTCATGAGGCTGAGGTTAGGATTGCTGATGACTGCAGTTGCTGCGGTAACGGCCTTGTTGTTGTCGCCAGTGGCGAGGCAGAGTTCGGCCAAAAGCATGTTGGCAGCAGGTTTGCTGATTTCGCCATCCTTCACAGTGTTGATTTCTGGCAGGTTGGCAGCGGCAAATTCAAGGTCGGTGACACACTGAGCCAAAACGGTAGCCTTGGCCTCACGGGTGTAGTCGGTCTTAGGCGAAGTCACCTCTTCGAGCTGCAAAGGCACATCGCCATAAAGATAAGCGAGGGTGCGGTAACCGAGGGCACGGAAGAAACGAGCCTTAGCCTCATAGACTTTCTTCTGGTCATCGCTCAAAACAGTAGAGTTGGGCACGCGACTGATGACGGTGTTGGCCTGAGCGATGAGCTTGTAGTTTTCGTCCCAATAGAACTTGGCGATGGCACCCGATGGCGAGAGGTCTGACACGACGTTCGAGGTTAGTGGGTCGGCAGTGATCCACATGTCGGCAAACTTCGAGAGATCGGTGGTTCGATCGTATGTAGTGTAATACTCCTCGCGAGTGAGGAAGTAAAGTTCATTGATGGCAGCATCAAAGTCGGCAGCGGTGTTGTATGAGTTAGATGCCGAGTTGAAGTCGAGCGCTTCTTCCTTGAGGAAGTCGTCTTCATTGCATCCGGTCATGATGGCACCAGCCAGCAAAGAGAGATATAAAAACTTTTTCATAGTTGATTACAGATTGATGTTGATACCGAAGGTAACACTCTTCATTACAGGACGATCGCCATAAGTACTACCGGTTGTGCGGTTCTGGCCGTTGATGTCCTGATAAGTTACATCTGGTTCTGGGTCCCAACCATGCCACTTGGTGAAGGTTGCAAGGTTCTTGGCACTCATATAGATGTTGATGTTTTCGATGCCGATCTTGTTCATCCACTTCTTTGGCAGATCGTATGCAAGAGTTACATCCTGCAAACGGAGGAATGAACGATTCTCATAGCGATATGGGTTGATGGCAGGGTTGGCATTATAGAGAGCATAGATACCGCCAGGGTTGCTTGGGGTCCAGAAGTTATCAACCTGCTCGGTGAGGCGGTTGTGACGCAAGGTGTTGTCGTTTACGAGTTCTGCAAACGAGTTCTTACCCATGTAGCTCTTGTCGCCACCTACTACTGAGTTGAGGAAGAAACTGAATGTGATGCT
>JAUNCV010000237.1 GCA_030526445.1 Bacteroidales bacterium
ATGACCTTGAATCCGTTCTTGACAAGTATTTCGGCTGCGTTTTTGCTTCGCTTTCCGCTTCGGCAGTTCACGGCAATGGTCTTGTCCTTGGGAAGGGTAGAGGTGGCCTTCTGCTCAAAGTCGCTCTTCAGTACGTCGATGTTCAAAGCCTTCTCGATGTGACCCTCGGCAAACTCTTCGGCTGTACGCACGTCAAGACGCACTACCATAGAGTCTGCAATAGCTTGTTCGTAGGCTTCTACCGAAAGGCTCTCGTAGCCTTTGTTATTGTTATTCTGAGCCTGGCAAGAGAAAAGGCTCATGAGTGCAGTTAGGATGCTCATAATATAAAACTTACTCATTTTGTTCCGAATTACTGATGGTTTGCAATTAGATTCTTCAGATCACTCAGGCTCATTGCTCCGCTCTGGCGCCAAAGCACTTCGCCACTGCGGAAGAGCATAAGAGTTGGAACTGACTGGATGCGGTAATTGTCGCAGAGCTCTTCGTTCTTATCTACGTCGAGCTTGATGATTCGGATTTTATCGCCGAGATCTTCCTTGAGCTGCTCCAATACTGGATGCATCATCTTGCATGGGCCACACCAGGTGGCATAGAAGTCAACCAGAGTGAGTTGGTTGCCATTGATTATTTCGTTGAACTGTGCCATAATGTTTCTTATTTTTTGAGTTTACAAATCATTTGAGTCATATTTCCCATCGGACAGAACACGCACCAGGTGCGAGGACGATAGATGACCGTGAGTATGATGCCCACAATGAGCGAGGTGAGCATGATGCCATAAAGGCCGAAGGCAAACTGTGCTACCCATGGCTCAACGGCTACAGGGTAGGCCCAATGCCAGGGCACATCGAACGTCCACAGCAGGTGGATGGTCTCGTGCAGGGATTCAATACCCTTCGCTACATGAACCGTCAGGACGATCATCTGAACGAAGAAGAACATGAAGAACACGAGGAACCCATGTCGGAACCATTTGGACGAAAGCCAGCGTGGGGCCGTCTTCTTGCGCGACCAGCCAAGGGTATTACCAATCTGCAAGAACAGCTGTCCGCGCCCACAGTAGTTGTTGCAATAACCCTTGCCGCCTCCGAAGATGGCCATCAGAAGCGGAATCATGAAACAAATGACTCCGAGCCAGGCACAGACAATATTGAAGAACCCGAGGGCGAAGTATGTGGCAGAGACAATCCAAAGATAGTCACTCCATTTCTTGGTTTTCTGTACTCCCATAATTATCTCAATACTTTATGCATTACGCCCGCTGGGCAATTCTTTTCGCAAATGCCACAACCGATGCAAAGATTCTCATCGACTACGGCAAAACATCCTTTATTGATGCTGATGGCATCCTTTGGGCAAGCCTTCATACATGCGCCGCATGCTACGCATCGGTCTTGTTCGCTCTGGGCTTTATATTTGGGTTTCTTACTTTCCATGTTGTCCAATTTTCTTGTTTTACGCTGCAAAGGTACGCATTTTATTATAGATGAACAAATGTTTCTGTCTATCTTAATATAGATAACGTCTATTGTAACCTAATTCTTATGATATTGTAACCTATGGATAGGCAGATAATACTTCGTCCCTTCCCGATGTACCTGTTTGGACAAATTGAGAGGTTTGTCATTCGTGTCAGCAGAGCATGCCATGAGAGACAAGCCTCTCTTGCCCAAAGGTGCAAACAAGAACCAACTTGCAGCCCTCTGTCAGGATTGGTGTCGGAGCCACTAATGCTGATGGCTGTCTTCAAGTCCGTTCTTTTGTGTTTGCTCTGGCAGACACATCGTGCCCACCCA
>JAUNCV010000238.1 GCA_030526445.1 Bacteroidales bacterium
TAATGTTTATCTAATCGTTCTCTAATATTTCTCTAATCCCGGGTTAGAGCTTGATTAGAGGAAGAGTAGCGTTACATTAGCGTCAGTGTATTGCTTCAGTATCGAAACTCAGCCTGAAAAGCGGTGTCTCCAAGACTTTTCGTCATTATCTTTTTGACGTTACAAAGATACGAAAACTTTTTGGCTGCTTTTGCGTTACTATGCTTTTCCATACCTTACGAGGACATTATTTTTAAGAAAAATGCCAACCGGGCGTAATTTCGTCCGATTGGCATCATTGCATACCAAATTCAGTGCACTTTCAGCACCCTTTTTAGGGCTCTCCGAAAGCCTGCACAATAGCAGCTACCTGCTTTGGAGTGAAGCATTTTGAGGTGCTACGGTAGCCCATCTTTTCCAATTCGGCCATGAGCTCCACATCCTCTCTGATCCAGCTCATCAGGTGGTTCACTGCCACCTTCGGTGTCTTCACGTCGGGGAAGTAGTTCAGCGCCAGCTCCTTTTTGGTGTAGGAGCGAATGTCAAAAGTTTTTTGATTCTCAGTCATAATATGAAATTTTTTATAATAAACCTTTCTGCTGCTTGATAAAGTAATCGCTGAAATCTTTGCATCCTTCAGGCAAATCGTGGCGAATGAGTCCTGGTAGCAAAACTTTCAGTTTCGCGTAGAGCTCTTCTCCGGGTTTGTCCTTGTCGGGATACATATGAACCTTAGCATGATACACACTCTTGAGTTTGGCCAGAACCACACAAACCTCCTTATTGAGTAAGGTGGCCGATGTGATGGCGATGGCATAGTGCCCTGCAGACATCAATGCCAAGCAATCTGTTATACCCTCTGCAATATAGACTTCGTCAAATGGCTTAAGATACTTGAATATTCTCAGATTATATATTCCAGTATAAGAGCCTTTAGTGAAGCGGAATCGAGGTTTGTCTCCTATTGTTAGGTTGCGGTTTTGCAATCCGATAAGTTTCCCTTGTTCATCAAAATAGGGAATCTGGAGCCATTCCTTGCCTTCCTTGTCCTTCCAGGAAGAAATTTTGCACCATTCGATGATGGCAGGGTTGAGCAGTCTTTTATTATAAAGAAATTCCTTGGCGGTAGGACTCAAATTATGATATCCGAGAAAGCGCTCATATTTCTTAGCATCGAAAGTTGGTGTTTCCTCCTGAATTACTGTTGGCTTCCATTCCACAAGGATGATATTGCTCTCATCGGCCAGCCATTTGCATGCCGCTTTGAAATCCTTTTTGAGATACTTCATAACAAGATCTATATTATCACCATGCTCTCCACACGACCAGCACTTAAAAATATTCCGTTTTGTATCGAAACTTAGGCTTGGATGCTTGTCGCTGTGAAAAGGACATAGAGTTTGGTGGTGGTTCACCTGTAAACCGAGTCGCTTTGCAATCTCTTCTATTGGCAGATTACGCAGCTTGAGAATTTTTTCTTTATTCATAAGAAAAAAGTATTTTACTTCGTGTTCTTGTCCATCCATCCACGCCTAGAGAAGTAGGCGTGGATGGACGGATAGAACACTTCAGATTTGTTTATTCCGAGAATGAAATCGCGTGTTGAACATCCTGTTCCATGACAACCAGTTTCTTGTTTGCCTCAAAGAAAGAAGGGTTGGGAAGAGCGAGGTGATTCTTGATTGTTTCCTGAATCTTGCTTTTGCCAAAACCATCAATCCTCATGTTAACAATCAGGTCAACCACCTCACTGCGTGTAAGAGCATTGTTATTCTTCTTGATTACATCGACAATAATCTCGACAAATTTTTGCT
>JAUNCV010000058.1:0-2647 GCA_030526445.1 Bacteroidales bacterium
ACCCAGGTATCATTGTTCAGGTGAAGGCTACCAACGAGTTCGAGAAGCTCATGGAGAAGGCTGGCGTGGCTGTGGCTAAGATTGGTTATCCATGCGATGAGCGCACCATCAACATCCGCAAGGGCGACTATGTTGAGGACTTCGACATTGATGCTCTCCGCGATTGCTGGTATGAGTCTTCACACATCCTTGACCGCAAGCAGAGCGGCGAGAAGAAGGCCGACGAGCGCTTCGAGAACTACAAGAAGCAGCCTCTCTACTACCAGTGGCCAACCAACTGGACTGGCAAGCTGGCCGACCTCGGCTGCGATCCTAACCGTCGCACCAAGAGCGGTCTGAAGGCAGCTATCATCCGCGAGAAGGGTGTTAACTCAGAGCGCGAGATGGCTTATGCAATGTATCTCGCTGGCTTCGATGTTAAGGATGTTCACATCACCGACCTCATCTCTGGTCGTGAGGATTTGAAGGACGTTAACCTCATTGTCTTCTGCGGTGGCTTCTCTAACTCTGACGTACTTGGTTCGGCTAAGGGCTGGGCTGCAGGCTTCCTCTACAACGAGAAGGCTCGCAAGGCTCTGCAGGACTTCTACGCTCGTCCTGACACCCTTTCGCTCGGTATCTGCAATGGCTGCCAGCTCATGATCGAGCTCGGTCTCGTAGGCTCTAACCTCGATGCCAAGAACCCAGACATCCTGGCTGCTGCACAGAATCCTAACCGTGTTCACATGCTCCACAACGATAGCCACAAGTTCGAGTCGAACTTCGTTAACGTGCGCGTACCTAAGAATAATAGCGTACTCCTCGGTTCGCTTGCAGGTTCACGCCTCGGCATCTGGGCTGCTCACGGCGAGGGCAAGTTCGGTCTCCCAGAGGGCAAGACTGTTGAGGACTACAACATCGTGGCTAAGTATGGCTACAATGCTTACCCAGCTAATCCTAACGGTTCGCCAGAGGGTCTTGCAGGTATCTGCTCGGCCGATGGCCGTCACCTCTGCATGATGCCACACCCAGAGCGCGCTATGTTCCCATGGCAGTGTGGTTACTATCCACAGGATCACAAGCAGGACGAGGTAACTCCATGGATCGAGATCTTCGTCAACGCTCGCAAGTGGGTTGCTGCTAACAAGTAATTGAACGCCCATTCGGGCAAAACAATAATGACAGGTTTGAGGGTTCCTCGAATAGGGACCCTCAAATCTTAATCCTTACTATATATTATATGAAACACCTGACACTTCTCGTAGCTCTTTTCCTTATAAGCTTTGATTGGGCTTCGGCTCAGACCGACACTTTGCGATATACCATTTTTGGTGACAGTTATTCCACATTTGAAGGCTGGCTCACTCCTGCCACCAACGAACCTTGGTATTTCACTGCCGACCACAAATTTCGCACCAAAGAGAACGATGTAGTGAAGGTGGAACAGACCTGGTGGTGGCAAGTCATTGAGCGCATGGGTGGCAAACTGGAAATGAACAATTCCTACTCGGGCGCAACCATCAGCCGCACCGGCTACAAAGACCAGAACGGCCAGCATGCCGACTATACACGCCGCTCGTTTGTGACACGCAGCCGAAACCTCGGCGAACCCGATGTCATCCTGATGTGCGCCGGCACCAACGACTGCTGGTGTGGTGCTCCTTATGGCGAGTATGTCTATGCCGACTGGACACAAGACGAGCTCTACTGCATTCGTCCGTCGTTGGCCAAACTGCTCTTCAATCTCACTAACAATTATCCAAAGGCACGCCTGCTCTACATTCTCAACAGCGATATGACGCCCGAGTTTGTTGAGACCGTGCACACTATCTGCCGCCACTATGGTGTAGATTGTCTCGACCTGCATGACATCGACAAGCAATATGGCCACCCTTCGCAGAAAGGCATGAAGGCCATTGCCGATCAGGTTGTGGAGTTTCTGCAGAAGAAAAAATAACTATTAACTCATAACTTTTTAACTTTTCACTTTCCAATGTCATTCGCCCTCACTCTTCCTGTCTGGCTACTGGTGGTTCTGGCGGTTTTTGCTTGTGCCTGGCTCATTCAGCTATGCATACAACTCACCGTGCATCGTGCCCCTCTTCGTCATGCCAAGAAGGAGGCTGCTTCGCGCATCCGTTTCGCAGAAGAGCAGCCTGGCGTCAGCGTGGTTGTATATGCGCACAATCAGGCCGAAGAGCTTTTGCGCAATCTTCCACACATACTTGATAGCGACTATCCCTGTTTCGAAGTCATTGTTGTTGACGATGGCTCGACCGATTATACTTCTGATGTTCTCACCCAGATGCAGCAGCGTTACATGCACTTTTCGCACACCACGCTGGGCCACAACGTGCGCAACGTTAGCCGCAGCAAAATGGCTATGATGCTGGGCATGAAGGCTGCTCAATATGACATCATCCTTATGACACAGGCGCAGTGTCTGCCAGTTTCATCACACTGGATTTCGCACATGGTGCGCCAGTTCAATAGCTGGACAGACGTGGTGCTTGGACCCGTTGCCTACGAGACACGCACAGGCATCATGAACCGCTTCTATCAGTGGGACTTGTTCCAGCGCATGATTTATATGATGGGACTCACACTCACCACTTCACCCTATAGCGGCTGGAGCACCAATATGGCTTTCCGCAAGCGCATTTTCTTC